>NZ_JAMYLN010000003.1:0-279406 GCF_040318035.1 Mesorhizobium sp. M1329
CGATCGAAGCAATGGCCTGCGGTACGCCGGTGGTTGCGTTCCGGCGTGGCGCCGTCCCGGAGATCATCGATGACGGTGTGTCCGGGTGGATCGCGGATACGGTGGAGGAAGCTGTGGGCGCGCTCCGGCGCATAGACAGCCTCGATCGCGCACGAGTGCGGCAGACGTTCGAAAATCGGTTCACGGTCGAGCGCATGTGCAGCGATTATGTGGCACTCTACCGAGCACTCACGAACACCGGAACAGCCACACTTGCGTTCGATCGCGATGAGAGCATGCGCCGTCGAGCGCGCTCCGCGCCGCCGCGGCTGCCTGCGCAGGCCCCGAAGGTTCATCGCACGCCACCTGGTCCCTGAGGTGCCGCAGTATTCGAACAGTCTGGTGCAGATGGTGCTGCCAATGTGGTGTCCATCATTCTGGGTCGCGCGACTTCACGCCTTTGGGTCTAGCCTCGGTGGGCGATATCGGACTGGCATGGTTTTCAGAACCGCAGCGGTCGTTTGCACCATGGAGGATGCAACCAGTGTGGGGCCGTCGCCCCTGCGGCGCGTGTCGACGTGCTGGAACCCCTCTCTGCTCACCCCTCGGGAGCGCGCGGCTTTGGGCTGACCCTCATCTTATGTGGGCAAAATGCGTTGCGCACCCAGCCGTTCTGCTTGTTGACAGTCGCCGAGAATACACCAGTTTGAGCGGAAGACACTTCGAAGGTTGGCGCCCGCAAGCACCTGAAGCCGGCGACTATTTTGATGAAAGACGGTCGAGGACAACTCCGGATGGACGCGTGCCGTCGCAACCAGATTGCTGCGTCGCCGGGCCTCGCCAGAAAGTATCCATCTTTCTCCGGCCCGCGCGTTGGCGGATGGCAGACCGCCGGCTCGATCCTGGTGGCGAACAGCAGACGTGCGCAACGGCCGTGGGCTCATACTTTCGCCGAGCTGCTGGTGATGGATGAGGTCAGGCTCGCCACGCGTGCTTCTGGTGCGGCTGGAGGATGTGCTCGCCGGGACGGGCTTGGCAGTTCTGCTGGAGGGGGCGGGTTTGTCGGCCCCTGTTCGCGGCTATGTGCTCGAAGCGGTCAGATTGTTCGAGCTCATTGATGACCGGCTGGTGGATCTGGGGCCAGGCGTTCAAGGCAGACGTCAGGTCTCGTAGCCGACGATCGCGGCGGCGGCCGACACTGGCCGTTCAATCTGTTCCTGTGGATGCTGATCGATCGGGTGACGGTTGAACCAATGACGCTAGAGATCACAGTCGGACCGCCACGTCTGGCGATTAACCAGGGACGCAGCTTCCTTGTCACCGAACCGGATGGCCAGATCGCCTGGCCCACGTATAACGGGTTGTATGCGTCTGACACACGCCTGATATCCAGCTGGCAGATCTTTGCCAATGGGCAACCATGGGACCTCCTCAGTTCCGGAAACATCGCCTACTTCGCCGCCAAGATCTATCTGGTCAATCAGGCGTTCGCGACCGAAACGAACCATGTGCCAGCAGGCAGCCTTGGGCTGGTAATCGGCCGCGCCTTGGATGGTGGGCTGCATGAGGATTTTGAACTCGTAAACCACGGGCAAAAGCCAGTGCGGTTCAATTTGGAAGTTGCCATGCGCAGCGACTTTGCCGATCTTTTCGAAGTCAAGGCCGACGCAATCATCCGTCGCGGACGTATTACCACGGAATGGTCGTCCAGAGCGGCGAGCCTTCGTACCTCGTACGTGAATCGGGACTTCAAGCGAGACGTCATTGTCAAGGTCCGCCGGACGGCCACAAAGCCCGTCTATGCCAATGGCCGGATCAGCTTCGACATCGAGCTCGAACCGGGCGCGACATGGCATGCTTGTCTTCTCTACGACTTTGGCAATGGCGAGACAATCTATCGGGCACCGCGAGCCTGCATTGACAAATGCCTCGAGTCGAAGGCCGCAAAACGCCTCGCGGGATGGCAAGGCAGCGCATTGAAGTTCAACTGTTCCAATGACGAATTTCATCGCTTCTACCATCAGGCGGTCGAAGACATGGCCGCGCTGCGGCTGCCGATCGAAGGTACGGACGAACTAGAATACGTGCCGGCCGCCGGACTACCCTGGTTCATAAGCCTGTTCGGGCGCGACAGCCTGATAGTCTCACTTCAGAATGCCCTGGTCTACCCAGATTTTTCGCGCGGCGCCTTGGACGTTTTAGGGCGATTTCAGGCCACCGAACGAGACGACTACCGCGATGCGGAACCGGGGAAGATAATGCATGAGCTTCGCACCGGCGAACTCGCCCATTTCAATTTGATCCCCCATACGCCCTATTACGGCACGGCCGATGCCACGCCTTTGTATCTGATCGTGCTCCACAACACTTGGCGATGCACCGGTGACGCCAGCCTTCTCGAGCGACACATGGCAACGGCCGAGAAGTGCCTGGATTGGATTGACCGGTATGGGGACCGTGACGGCGACGGTTTCCAGGAATACGAAACCCGCTCGGCTGCGGGGTACGAGAACCAGAGCTGGAAAGACGCCGGTGACGCCTTGGTTTATCCCGACGGCACCCTGGTGAAGGGACCCAAGGCGCTTTGCGAATTGCAAGGCTATGTCTATGACGCTTGGCAGCGCATGGCTGAAATCTTCGATGCCACAGGCGATGGCGATCGTGCCGGGCAGCTACGCGCCAAAGCCAAGAGCTTGTTCGACCGATTCAACGAGGTCTTCTGGGACGAGGCATCCGGCTTCTACGCGTTCGCGTTGGATGGCGACAAGAAGCCGGTGCTGAGCGTCGCTTCCAACCCCGGTCACTGTCTTTGGTCGGGAATAGTCCCACCCGAACGAGCCGTCAGGGTGGTGCATAGGCTGATGATGCCGGATATGTGGAGCGGTTGGGGGATTCGGACGCTTTCGGCCGATCACCCGGCCTACAATCCACATTCCTATCAACGCGGCTCTGTATGGCCGCATGACAACGGGCTGATCGCGCTCGGCTTCCGGCGCTATGGCTTTTTCGCGGAAGCCTGCCGCCTCTCTCGCGACGTGAGCAGCGCCGCAATCTACTTCATGCAACATCGAATGCCCGAGCTGTTCGCCGGATTGCCGCGAACGCCCACGACTTTCCCCGTGCAGTATAAGGGAGCGAACGTTCCGCAGGCATGGGCGGCCGGATCCTGTTTTTCGCTTCTGCAAGCGATCATGGGCTTCCAGCCCGACGCTCCAAATGGCAAGCTGTACATCGATCCAAGGCTGCCCGACTGGATAGAGGAACTCACTTTGAACGACTTGCGCCTGGGCAAAAATCGCCTCGAACTCCGTTTGTGGCGCGTCGGCGCCGAGACCCGTTGGCAAGTGAGCGACGGCGATCCTTCACTGGTGGAAGCGCGAAGTTGTGCCACCGGGCCGAACTTGCGCTTGGCCTGCGTATGAGGTGAGCTCCGCCGGGTTCGCTCGCTACCGGGGCGGGAGCGGATGTCTTCTTGCCCGTGAGGCGGTTGCCGGGATCATAGGAACTTTTCGTCCGGCGTCTTTAATTCCTGGAGGCAAACAATTCGTATGCAGTGATCGGCAGTTGACGACGTCCTTTATGTTGAGGTTCGATGGTGGGCCTTCGTCAACCTCAAGCCGATCCGCCCGATTGCCCGCGGATTGCCGTGACAAAGCTCCCTTCCCCGGCCTTGGAAGTGCTTAGCTGTCATCCTTAAAAGACTTCGCAGCTTCATCGATCTTACGCCAATCGTTTCCGTGGCGCCGCACCAGCTCCCGCGCCTGGGCTGGCGATATACTTTGCGTTTCGACGATGTGGTTCACTTCCGTCTCCTCGCCTTTCAGGGGACGCGAACGAGGGCTCGCTGGCCGTCTGGGGTTTTTTGCATCTCGTCTGGGCATGAATGGACCTCTCCTGGATCGATATAAACGGTCCGGCGCGGTGAAGGTTTCGCCACGTTAGCGCGTTGAGCAGTTTCACCGATCGCGCCATCAGCTTCCCCTTGCGGCTCTGACCATACCTTCTGGTGTTCTTGGGACCCAAATGAGCTGCACCGCGTTGTTTGCGAGCAGTGCTGTGCTTCGCAACCTGATGGAAAAATCCGACGCCCCTGCTGCACCGCGGACAGTTCCTGGTGCCGAAGCGCGCTTTCCATACGATCGCGCCGCGGTTGAGCGGTTTCGACAGACATTCCCGCGCGCCAGGTGGAGTGACGAGCGGAGAAGCTGGTTCGTGCCGGGAAAGACTGCAGCGCGGCGCATCCAGCGCTGGCTGGCACAAGAGGCGGATCTACGAGTAGCACATGATGACAGCAAAGGACGGGACGCCTTCGCCTTCGATCCCCTGTCGAGCCGGTATCTGGAAGTCGCCGACGACCTGCGCATTCGCACCCCATATTCGCGGACGGTTCTCGACGAACTGCGATCCGTCCCGTGGGCGAGCTGGGACGACGAACTGCGGGCCTGGAGGGTGCCTTTCCGCTCCTACGAGGAGTTGAGGCGCCATTGGCCAAGCATCGAAAGGGCCGCCCGCCGCGCAGAACCGGAGGAGAGGAAACGGCGACGGGAAGCGTCCAAAGACTCCGAGGAATATAAAGCCGCCAGATTGCGCTATGCCGAACGCAGGCGACGTCGCTATCCACTGCCCCCTAACGATTTGCCCCGGCTTGGCCGTGCCGTGGCAACGCAGCAATACGGCATCGTGGTCTTCACCGAGATTTCGGGTGAACTCGTCGACGCCTCGGAGTTAGCGGCGTTCTATGCGCATTTGATCGAGACGAACGTCGACCATGTCTGGGGCAGATGGCGTCCGGCGACGTTGGCTGAATTGATTAAGACATGGCCCGCTCGGCGTGCTGCCGGGTTAACGGAACGGCAGCGAGGCTGGTGGCAACCGACGCTGCCCGAGCTCAGGGTCGCTCGCCAAAAAGCTCGAAGCCTAGCGCGAAGAAGGGCAAGGCTTGTGTCCTCGTTCTAGCCTTTCGGGCTTGCCGCTTCCGGCGTCTGCCGGGTTGCCCTTGGTATTGAAATGTCACCCCGATCGGAGGCTTCCATGTGCAAACATTGCGAACAACATACGGCCTGGCTGAACATTGCTGGATGATGACTTCGCTGGCCTTGAAATTCCCGACGAACTTGACCTGCGCGTACGCGCACGACACCCGCATCGATGATCCGGGTTCAATAACCCGCACGGCAGGTAAAGCCATCGACCTATGTCAAACCATTTCTGCAGAATTTGACGCACCAAGGCCGATCCAAGGCCAACGGGAGCGCCTACCAGCTTGGAATTGTGCGGAACCGTACGAAGTCGATTGCAAGCAACCAACCTGGTTGGCCGGGCATTAATTTAGCAAAGCGTGAATTAGGAAAGCATCGGGAGGAAGACCATGCTGCACGTTAACATGCCTCGCGAATTTGAGGTCGGCGATGAGGTTGCGCTGGCAGGTATCGTCATCGCGATTCTCCCCAGCGGGCGCGCCAGGGTGAGCATTCCTTCGTATGACCATCCTTATACGATTGATCCGCCACCGAAAGTCCGGGCCGGCGACCGAGTGGTTCTTGTTGGGGACGTCACCCGCGTCGATCGCGGGGCGAACAAACTCACTGTGCGGATTGACTGTGGCGGGGTGATCACGGTCGACAAGTCGGCGATCACTCGGCTGAGAAAGCACCACCGGATTTCAGCGGGTTGATGCTCCTGCGAGACAGCAGCCGGTGTCGGCGTAGGGAAGATGCCCACGCCTTTGAACAGCCCAAGGGTGCGGCGCGGTCCAGCCGGATGTGGGGCGGATGAATGGATCAATGGAAGCTCAACGGCTAGGGCACAAGTGCAGCTAGTGCGTCCCTGGTGTCTTCGGATTACTTGAAACAGGGCTCTGCAACGAGCGCACGGTCGCCGCTCGGCAAGTTCAACCGCGATGGGCTCCGGGCCCCTCGATGCCGGCAATAGGTCTGCTCGGAGCGTCGTGACGGGACTGGGTGACATGGTTGCGGTGGATTAGGAGCCATCGCCCTGGGTTAATAACCCGGTCGGTGACGGCCGCGGTCGCGTCGACAACAATCGCAACGGCACCCAAGTTGCAGCTGAAAGCCCGCGAGGTATCTGTCACGACATAGCGTGCCAGCGAAGCTCCGGCCTCGCGACAGGGATTCGTTGTAAGACGACCAGACGGCGCCGGCCAGATGGGCGAGAACTTACGTCTCGATCAGGCTCGGCGTTCGTCGACAACCGTCGGTAACTGCCGACTACGAGTCGAGGTCGTAGGGCTCGTGGCCCAGCTCGTTGTGATGAAGCGCCTCTGCCATACACCTGATATCGAACGCCTGGCCACACGCCGGGCAGACGACGAAATACTCCTCCTCCCGAAGTGGCGATGCATCGTGGTCTTGGGGGATGACGATGTCATTGTAGTCGTCGGGCATTGGGTCCTCCGGCAACCCGCCCGCTCTGCTGGAACGCGTGCCGGCAGGATTTGTTTCAAAGTTATTGCGCCGAAGGAAAGGCCCGATCTCCGGTTTTCGGCTGCGATGCCGTGCCGCCGGCAGCTTCATCTGCAATCTTGGGTACGGCACGGGCAAGAACCTGTTCCCCGGGGAAAAGGCTCGAATTTAACCCAGCATGCGCAGTCGAAACAACTCCAATCTGGGAAGGCACATGCCTAGCCGAGATCGACTGTGGAGACGAATGCCGAGGCCCGCCGCTCCGATGAGAGGTGTTCTGATGGGTATCAGCTGCGCAAAGTAGCTCCGCAACCGGGCACCGGGAGTCGGGCTGTTGAAGCGCCTGTCGTGCCGGCAGCTCATCCAGTTGCCGGCGGCGCTGGCGGGACATCGTCGGCTATCTCCTGCCTGAGCCTTGGTCCTTTGCTAAGCCGGCGACCGAGCGCATCAACGAAATTGTCGTAGCGCTGCAAGCCCTTGGCGCGCGCCTCCGCTTGCGCCGATTCCGGCAAGGCTGGAGTCGAGTTGAGCCAAAACCGGACGAACAATGCTAGCGTTTCAATAGCAATTCCGACGTCACGCTCGACCCGCTGCACGCGTCGATCGATCTGATCGAGGCGGCGAGTTATCGCCGCTTGCTTTCGTTCTTCGGCGTCCGGCGACAGGAAAGACGCGAGCGCAGCCTCGGCGACCAGTGACAGCGAGACCTCGCGTCGCCCAGCGTAATCTGCCAGTGCCCTCATTACGTCAGGGTCGAGATAGGCAGACAGACGTCTTTTCTTGGCGTTCTTCATGCGCTCAAAGCTCAATGCCATCATTGGGGTCAAGGGCGGCCTGTCGTGCAGCGCGCCTCATAGCCTGATCGACACTGCCACGACGCAGGGCGTCATCGTCGGGCTCGTCACGGTCGAGATCGAACTCATCGTCGCGCCGTTGGGTTCGCTCCGGCGCGATGTTTTCGTGTTCGGGGAGCTCGGGCTGGCGGCGAATGCCGCCATTGGCCGGATCCTCGTCCTGCTGATCTCTGGCATGCCTCAGCTCGCGAGATTTCCCTTTCAGGTCAACAAAAAGTGTCGTGTCGGTCCAGTCGTCTGAGCGAGCGTTTTGCGTTGTCCCTCCGGTCCTTGGTGGCGGCAAGACACGCCCGGCAAGACGCGGGTCGGCAAAGTAGCGTGCCTTCTTCGCACGGATTGGGAACTGGCCCGAGACCATGATGATCGCATCGGTCGGCGGCAGCTGCATGATCTCGCCCGGCGTCATCAGTGCACGCGCCGTTTCCTGCCGCGACACCATCAGATGCCCGAGCCAGGGCGACAATCTGTGCCCCGCATAGTTTTTCATGGCGCGCAACTCGGTCGCGGTCCCCAGAGAGTCTGAGACGCGCTTGGCTGTCCTCTCGTCGTTGGTGGCGAAGCTCACCCGCACATGACAATTGTCGAGGACAGAATTGTTCGGTCCGTAGGCCTTTCGATCTGATTGAGCGATTGTGCGATCAGGAACGACTTGATGCCGTAGCCGGCCATGAAGGCCAGCGCGCTTTCGAAGAAATCGAGCCTGCCAAGCGCGGGAAACTCGTCCAGCAGCATCAAAAGACGCTGCCGGTGATCCTTCGCGTGAAGATCTTCGGTGAGCCTGCGGCCGATCTGGTTAAGCACAAGTCGGATCAGCGGCTTTGTGCGACTGATGTCCGATGGCGGCACGACCAGATAAAGCGTCGTCGGCCGTGCCTCCTCGACAAGGTCTGCGATCCGCCAGTCACAGCATGACGTCACCTTGGCCACAACTGGATCGCGGTAGAGGCCCAGAAAACTCATGGCCGTCGAGAGCACGCCGGAACGCTCGTTCTCGGACTTGTTAAGCAGTTCCCGAGCAGCCGACGCAACGACGGGATGCGGGCCGGCATCACCCAAATGCCGCGTCAGCATCATGGCGCGCAGCGTTGTCTCAATTGGCCGCTCTGGATCGGAAAGGAAGTTCGCCACGCCGGCGAGGGTTTTGTCTTTCTCCGCATAGAGCACGTGCAGTATGGCGCCGACCAGCAGCGCATGGCTGGTCTTCTCCCAGTGGTTGCGGCGTTCCAACGTGCCTTCCGGGTCGACCAGGACATCCGCCACGTTCTGCACATCTCGAACTTCCCACTCGCCCCGTCGCACCTCCAGCAGCGGATTGTAGGCTGCGGATCCAGCATTGGTCGGGTCGAACAGAAGCACCCGGCCGAAACGGGCCCGCCATCCGGCCGTCAATTCCCAGTTTTCGCCTTTGATGTCGTGGACGATTGCCGAACCCGGCCAGGTCAGCAGTGACGGCACGACCAGGCCGACGCCTTTGCCGCTTCGGGTCGGTGCAAAACATAGCACGTGTTCCGGACCGTCGTGGCGCAGATAGTGTCGGCCCAACATACCCAGCACCACCCCATCCTGACCAATCATCCCGGCGGCCTTGATTTCGTCTCGCGTCGCCCAACGCGCCGAGCCGTAGGTCGTGGTGTCCTTTGCGTCGCGCGCCCGCCACAGCGACATCCCGATCGCTGCGACGATAGCCATCAGGCTTCCGCTCGCCGCAATCGCCGCGCCCTCAAGGAAGACCTTCGGCGCGTAGGCATCGTAGAAAAACCACCACCAGAAAAAGGCAGGCGGCGGATAGATGGGCTGTCCAGCCAGTTCGAACCACGGCGGACCGAGTTGGCTTTGAAAGCCGAGCCGCGCTGCCGTCCACTGTGTCGCCCCCCATGTTGTCGCGACGACGATCAGGAAGGCGGTGAGGATTTGGCCCCATAGAACCTTGCTTGCCGGCATCGGTCGTTTCCCAAATGGATGATCGGAAACAACCGAAAAGCTCGAATTCCTGAATCCGCAAGACAAAAGGAGCGGTCGAAGCAGCAGGGCGTACCCGGACGTTGAAAGACTTGCCAAATGCGGTCTCGAATGTTGAACGAGCGTCGGGGGGCCGCTTTCTTCTGGAGCCGTTGAGCCGCTACTTGCCTATGACAGTTAGTTGTCTCGGCTCATGGCATTGACGAGATGGACGGGTTCTTGGAGACTCACGGACTGCGCATGACCAAACGGACAAGAGGCCTCAGCAGCGCGCCGTGCCGGAGAACGCGCCAGTCCCAGCAAGTCGTGGTCAGCCAGATTTGCCGTTCTGCTGAGCTCGAATCCAACCGCCTCCCGGATCGGTGGCGCGATGGTAGCCGACTTGACGAGCAGACCGCATCAAGTCTGTTCAATTATAATCAATTCAGTCATATCAACAGTTTCAATCGAATCTCATTGCAACTGCTGCAAAGCCGCGCGGGCCTTACGGGTCGCGGCATTCTATTGGGCCGCACCTAAGTTCCAGATGTCCCGATGCAGGCGCCATGTCCCGTCGTCCTCAAAGCGCCGGCTAACGCCTCACGGCCCCCACATCTCGACGACGGTGTTCGTTCGGATGATGCTTTTCCGTGGCTTTACGCGCAAGTTTTCGTCAGCCAGCAAAGGGCCTCCTCTTACGCTCGCTGGTCGTCAGGGCCCAGCGGCCTCTTGCTGACAGTCCCCCCGCAGCCAAGCCGCTGGGCACCTCGACGCCGGGAGTGAGCATTGGAGACGAAGTCGCGCTTACCGCTACAGTGAAGGCGCGTGACAGATGCCCGCGTCAGCCTCTCCACCCGAGCTGCGATTTTCCGCATTCGATCAAGGCACAGCAAATCCAAGTTCAAGCGAGGCCACATATTGAGCTTCGAGGCGAACTCACCAGGGTAGATGAAACAGCTTCAAGGTCGAGGCCGATAAGGCCTTTGCATGGACTAAGACTTCGCGATTGCTATCGGTTTTTGCACGTGGTCCAGGCGGCCTTCGCCGGCCGAAATGGGCTCTCCAACGTAAACGCGTCTGGCAAAATTCCCTTTTCGACCTGCGTCCATGTGACGGGAGCGGCTATCGGAAAGCTTGAACGGGCTCGAGGCGAGTAAGCGCCGACGGCTGTGTTGCCGCGGCCGTTGCGGAGGTAATCCAGAAAGATGCGCCCACAACGAGCCGATGGCGCAGCCGACAAAAGATAGCGATCGGGATGCTTGCTGACCAACTGCTGCGCTAGCTTTCGGGCATACTGCCGGGCGGCGTCGTGGGTGATCACGGGCTGCAGTGGCGCCATCACATGCAGACCCTTGCCGCCGGTCACCTTCGGCCAGCTATCGAGTCCTTCCGAACGCAGCATGTCCCGGACCTTCAGAGCCGTCTCGACGATCATTTCCCATTCGACCCCTTCGCCAGGATCCAGATCGATGACAACCCGGTCGGCATGCTCGATATCATCGACGGTGGCGTTCCAGGGATGCAACTCGACAGCGCCTATTTCCACCAAGCCAAGCAGGCCATCAAGATCATCGACCCACAGCCTCACGCCTTCTCCACCCTCGCGCTTCTGAACACGCAGTTGGTGCACGGTATCCGGAATGTCGGGCAATCCGCGCTTGTGATAGAAGGTGACCCCGTGCGAGTGGCGAACCAGCTTGAGCGGGCGCCGGCCGAGGTGGACAAGCGCTTTTTTCGCCACCTTCGTCCAATAGCTCATCAGCTCCTCTTTCGATGGCACGACTGCGTCGGGCAGCAGTTGCAAAATGTTCTCGCGAGGGACGCCGAAACTTTCATTGGGCGGCTGCGTCTTGCCGACCAATGGCGTGTGGGCTGGTAAGCTCAGATCATCCCGCAGCCCTTTGAACACGGCTTCCCGCAGCAGCCCGTCATCGGTGATCCCGCCATATTCGATCTCAGCCTCAACGGCCGGCTGCACCCAAGTCGCTTTGGGCTTGTCTATCGGTTCGGCCAGCGGAGATTTGTCGACGATTAGCGGGTCCAAGCGTTCGCGCACTTCGCGTGCGTCGGTGAGGCTGTAGCCGCTCTGCGCCTTACCGGCATAGTGGACGCGATTGCCTTTGCGGCGACCGAGGTAAAGCGAGGCAATCCTGCGCGGCCTGGCACCTAGCTTTTCGACAAAGGCGACAATCGGAAAATTGTCGCTCTTGACGCATTTGAGCTTGAGCCAGCTCTCCTGCCGGCCGGAGCGGTAAGGGGAGTCCGCGCGTTTCGAGACAATCCCCTCAAGGCCCATTTCGCACGCGTGCTCGAACACGGTCGGGCCGTCACCTTCCAGATGATCAACATAGACGAGTGCCGAGGGCGCGCCTTTCAATAGACGTTGCAAGGCCCGCTTACGCTCGAGGAGTGGAGCGTCACGCACGTCTTTGCCGTTGAGATGGAGGAGGTCGAAGGCGTGGAAGACCAGCTTGGTCGATTCGGCCTTCCCAAGTTCACGGCGTAGTGCCTGGAAATCAGGACGCCCTGTAGCACCAAAAACTGTCGCTTCGCCATCGATGATTTGCCCGCCTTACTTTTAGCGTACCCGCAGCTCGGACGATCGGGACGTATCTGTCGGTCCAGTCGTAGCCGTTGCGCGTGAAGGCCTGCACCCTACCCTCTTGGATGATCAGCTGCGTACGGTATCCATCGTATTTGATTTCGTGGATCCACCCGCGGCCCCTGGGCGGCTTGTCGACCAGTGTGGGCATTTGGAACTCAATGAACGACAGCCGGCCAAGGCCAAGCTCGGTAAGCATGCACGCGCACTCCAAACGCTGCGATTTGAATCAATATCGCTGGTTCGAATCGGTTCCGAAACAAATTGCGGGCTCAGGCGCACGTCAGTCATTCTCTTCAAGTTAGCAATCTCTTGACGGCCGCAACAACCGCCCCAGACTCATGCACATGGCCTGGGAAATTACAGACATCAACGTCGGCGACGAGGTGGCGATCACGGTGACGGTGCTCAAGTTGCTTGATGACGGCAGAGCCAGCGTCAGCATCCCCTCCTACGGTTTTCCACATTCGATCCCTGCCCCTAAGAAGGCTAAGCCAGGCGACGAACTCCAGCTAACAGGCGAAGTGACGCGCGTGGACGAGCAAGACCGGACAGTTACAATGAAGGCAGGCGGGCTGATCACTATCGATGTCGATGCAATCACCGATTGGACGCCTGTCCCACGCAAAAAGATGGCGTCCTAAGAGATGAGCCGGATTAAAAGCAACAACGACCGGATCGCCGAGATCATCGCGTTCGCCGTCGACGCGCCAGGGGACACCACGATCAGCAAGGTCCTGCCGGGGCTGGCCACCAGCCCTGGTAGCGACGCTTGGTGCCGCCTGTCACGGAAAACTGGTGACGCTACTAAACCGCTCCTTTAGGAGCTCATCACCACAAGCGCCTCAGATGAGCTGAAATCGCACGATTCTCCTGGCTCACACTGCAGCTCCAAGTAACACATCGGGGGCAGAACGGAGGGAAAGCAGGCTCAAGGTCGAGGCGGACCAGCAAACAATTCAGGAGTCGCGGGCTGTAAAAAGCGCAACGAAAGCTGCTTGCCCGCGTTGCCATTGATCCGAAGCTCCACCGGGAGGACTACATGGCCGACGACAAGAGCACGCGCGACCGAGACCGCCTGGAACCTAGCCAGGACTACGACGTGAAGCATTTCGCTCAGCAAAATGGCATCGCCGTGGATCAGGTTCCCGAGCTGATCCGCGCCAATGACAACGATCGCGCGGGCGTTGCGGAGGCTACCAAGGCCCTCCGGCGGGCGGCCGGCGGGAGCCGATCGGACGGCAGCGGAGATCCGCCAGGAAAGAGCTCGAATGCACCTCGGCGTAGCGAAAGCGAAAACTGATTGCGACAAGGTGATTGTCACCAATTGGCGAGGACAAGACAGACCGCGAGCGTATCAAGTAGCTTCATGCGGGGTTGCTCGCCGAAGAGACTGGTATAACGGCGCGCGATCTCATCGAAACGATTGGAATCGATCGCGCATCACTCGTGCACGAGCCACGGATGCTGAATTCTAACCGGAAGTCGCCCGAGAAGCCGGGATAGTCCGGCTGAAATTCCGAGGAGGCAAAAAACGCGCACTTTCGGGGGGACAGGAGCCGGGCCATCGGTGCCACCCGATCTGGCATCGTCCGGGGCCAAGGTCTGCTGCGCACGCCCAACCTTCACCGTCAGCGGTGTCCAGCCTCAATGCGAAACGTCCCACACGTGCGGGAACGGCGGGACGCGATCGGGCGCCTTGCATCAGGCAAGGGTAACTCGGGGGCCTGCGCAGCCTGGTGCGCGCGATCACTCCTCACAGCTCCAGGATCGGTGGAAGCGATTGTGGTCCGCGTCCTTCCTCCGGAGACGCGGGCAGGTCGTCACGGACCATGGTGAGCAAACCCCTTGGTCAAAATGGTGCATTAGAAATTTGGAGCATAGTTGAGGCAGAAAGCATTGTTGGCCATAGACAAGAATGGTGGCGACAATCTTCCTGAATGGCTTCCGAGCCGCCTGCCCGAGGATCCAGTAATCCGAGCAGACGTCGCGGCAAAGATTTCAAGTGAGGCTCACGGCAAAAATGGGTCGGACGATGAGGTGCTTATGAAAGCCAGGCTGGTGGAACAGGAAGAAGCTGAAGCCTAGTCGGCCACCAACCATCTATGATTCCGTTGCTCCTGGTCCTTTATGTGCTCTCGATGTTAGGATTGGTCGGGTACGTGCTCGCTCGTTCGTATTTTCTATGACGCCCGCTCACCTCTAGTGCGCCATCTCAATTTCGAATCTGATCCTGGCGTGAAGCAACACCTCGCCCTTCTCTGTTCGAACGATCATTGCGAAGTCGCGGCTGGAACCGTCTGCCTTGTCTTTCACGATCGCCGCCAAGGCCCTTGCTGCCTCGACCCTGGCAGCTTCCGCGTCAGGAAGATCGGTGCCTTGATCGTCCTGATACAACTCATTGGCATCCGCGAAGTCGAAGAAATATCGCGGCATGGTTGGGCGCATCGGTCTGGGAGATTAGCTAAGACGCGTTTTGCAGCCTCCGTCAGGCGGGCGCGATCCTTGCCGTGGATCTCTGCCGAGCTGGTCGGGGGTCAGGCCGTTCTGGGCGGCGAAATACTCCACCTCATTGTCTTCGTGCGCTGACATGCGGTCGCGTCCGCGGAAATCTCGTTTACTCTTGTCTTCGGCCATCTTGTCCTCCCTGTCGCCTTGGATAGACCGCAACGCTGCCGAGCGACTTTCGTTGCGCATGTACCGCTCTGCTGCGATTATTTGGCATTCATCCTTTGGCCATTTGGCGGTCGCCCCGCGGAGGTGAGGCTCTCAGTCTCTTTGCTGCTTCCGCTCGCGTTGCGAAGCGCAAACAGCGATAGCAGTCGCGAGATGCTTCGATACCGTGGCGAAGGCCAGGCCGGCGGCGTCACTCCGGTCGCATCGCTGGTGGCTCGGTCCGGTCAGCCGGCTTTCACCTCCAAAAAATGTCGCGGCAGACGCAGTTGCTCGGCTTCTGTACTATGGAATGTCGACCCAGATAATGGGGCTACATCATCGCCAGTCGGGGAAGTATTTCCCGCGGGGATAGCCACTGTGTTGACGGCATCCAGCACCCTTTCGCGGAGCCGGCGACAATCTCAATGCCGCCGAGGGTTGAAACTTTTGCACGGCTTGGAACGCTATTGGAGCGCCGTGTTGAACTCCGGTTCCATCATACCGGCAACAATCTTCAACAAACCATCATTGCAGTCACCAAGAACGTGATGGAAACGGCGAAGGCCGGTGCAAGCAGCCAGCGAGCCTGGCTCGCAAACGTTGAGCGCCGCGGCCGCGGTGAGGGCTAGGCGCCCAGCCTGGTTCGGTTTCGCCGTTGCGGAACCGCGGAAACAGCAGATTGCCCCACGTTGGCGGTGCGTCGGTGGAACGGGCCGACTGAGAACCGCTGTTGGCGTTAAATCTCAGTCTTCGCTGCAAGTGAGCGCGATCAACGTCCACACATGTTTCTGAAAGTTAATCAGGCTTTAGCAGCCTTCCGCCCGTAGGGATCGCACCATTCGCACCACGACGGGATCGTAGGGGATTTTTTCGGATCTGCTGTAGTTCATTGTAAAGAGCGCCGCACGGTCATTGCAGATCGCAATGACGCGTACGTAGCGGATTTGCCCGTCCCTGATGCCGGAATAGCTGGCCCAAGTCGGCTTAACGCGCCGATAGGTCACTTTCCAGCCTGCCTTTTCGTCCTCGACAATTCGATGCTCTATCTCGGCGCGGAAACTGGCCTTGCCGAGCCTTGCGCCCCAAACAGCAAGAAAGGCCTCGTTTGTGCCCTGAAAAGCTGCCCCCTGGTCGGAACGCTGAGTCAGAACAAAGCCAGGGGGCACATCGAATACAAAGCCAAACTGCTTGATGCCGAAGGGCTGCCACTCTTGCGCATAAAGAAGCGTGGTGGAAAACAACAACGAGACGAAGCTAAGCAGCAAACGGAACATGGCGTTTAATTAGGGTCGCGTAATATACCGTCCATACCTGCCGGATCCAGATCGCAATTTTTTGCCAAGGCGACCTAGCGTCGGCAAGCTGGCTTAGTCGCAGACTCCGGCGGCAATTTGGCTCCAAACTCGTACTCGGGCGATCACCTTGGCCATTTCCGATGAGACGCCGTTAATGAGCTGCGACTGGCCAGCGAGACGCCGCCGCATGCAATCGCTTCAAGATTTTCAGCCTTGGCCGCGGGTGGTCGGCAATCCAAGGCTTACGAGTCCTCGCGTCCAAGCCCTGTGCAGATTCCAACCGGAACCAATGCGACCGGGGCCGGTTAACAATCGAAGGGGACTCTCGGATCTGGAGTGATGGTCGAAATTTTGAACATCGAGCTGGCTAAGGCCAGGCAGCGGGTGAAACGAGCGGAGCTGTCTCTCCAGCGGGCGAACGAAATGCTCGACAAAGACGGCGGCGTCGGCAGAACACCGGCGCTGGCAGGCTGGCGGAAGGTCAGGATGTCGTGCTGCGTTGGTCGCGGGAAAGCACGGTCTTGATCGAGGCGGGATAGCAGGCCAGAGACGTACCACCGGCCGGGTCAGATGGGGACCGTGGACGACATTGCGTTTGTGATGGCAAAAGATTGCGTGCGGAATCCTGGTTGAGATCGGAGCCAGAAACGCCGATCTGCCCCGCCTTCGAGACATCGCAATTGTTTGGTGACTAGTCGCGGGACCGTTCGCCGACGCAAGAACTCTTGCTACATGCCCACCAGCCAAAAAGGGATGTGCCGTTAACCGGATTTTCTCATCCTCCAATGCTTAATCGCGAGACTGAATGGGTAGGTGATCGGTGTCAAACATAAGGGCGTTTCCGCTGTATCGGCGGCGGAAGTTGGTCGAGGAAATTGCCCGCGTGCTGGAATCCAAGAACGGGGAGGATGCGAGTGCGTTCTGGCGCAGCACCGCCAAGACAATTCTCCTTCAGTTGTCCGAATCAGGAGTTGCGCCCAGGCTCGCCGAACTGGAGGTTGGATCGCTTCTTCATGCCGTCTTAGGTGATATAGCGAGCCGGAGTGCTGCGAAACGCGCACATTAGCATCGACTCACGACGAATGATTGCCACTCGCGGACTCTACTAAGCTTGGCATCTGTTACCAGCACTGCTTCCGTCCAACGCAAGGTTGCTCAACTCTCATTGGTCTAGCGACAGGTGTGGCGACCGCGCAAGTGGACGAGCTGGTCACCGACGGGCTGGGCGCCTCGACGCCGCCCTCGATGCCGCAAAGATGGCTGGGCAAAATCGCATCCATCTGTCAGCGAGAGGTCAAGTTTTGGCGTCTGCCAACTCTGATAGGCGCGCGCTACACCTTGGCTTTCCGCTTTGCGGGGCCTTTCCTAGGCGGTGTTTTTGCAGTGCCTCTGCGGCCAAGACCGCTCGCCTTGGCCAGAGCAGACCGCTTGGCAGCATAGTTAGGGGCCACCATGGGGTAGTCCCAGGCCAATCTCCACTTGGCTCTGTACTCGTCAGGTGTCATACCCAGCAAACCCAGGTGACGCTTCATAGACTTGAATTTCCGCCCATTCTCGAGACTTATGATATAGTCTGGAAATATCGACTTCTTCGGATTTGTGGCCGGAGTAAATACTGGCGGCGGTGCCGCGACGGGCTGAACTAGAGCCGACAACGCAGAATTGACGCCAGCAATCAGCGCCGGCAAATCCGCTACGGGCATTGCGTTGTTCTGGACATAGGCCGCTACGATGCCCGCTGTCAGCCCTAAAAGACCAGCGCTCGTCTGCTCAGTTGCTTCGTCCATCAAGCTCAGGCCCCTGATTCGTCACCCGTTCCTATTCGGGAACCTTCACCAACCCAAATGCTAATGACCACTCTTCGTTCTGGGGGCGCATTTACGCAAGGCTGTCTCTGCCCGGCCAGAGCAGGTTGACAGGGTTTTCATGGAGATAAACCGCGTCCAATTACGCTCACGCGGCACGAGCTGCATTTTCACGCTAGCCGGAAGTCCGCAGCGACTCATTTGTGAGTTGGCAAGGCGGCAGTGTTCTGACGTTGTCAATGAGCCGTGTTTGGCCGAGCCAGGCGGCTGCGAGCAGGCGGACCGGCCGATCGATGCTTGTTGCTATCGGTTGCAGATCTGCTTCGCCACGGAGTTCCAGGTACTCGACCTCGCGATAACCTGCGGACAGAATCGCTGCACGCGCTTGGGCAAGCGCTGGGAGGACGGGAGAGCCGTTCGAGAGCCCCTCCGCAGTATCGAGCAGGACCGATGCGAGCCTTGGGGCAATGGCCCGCTCCGCTGGCGAGAGCCGAACATTGCGCGATGACAAAGCGAGACCATCGGGTTCCCGGACTGTCGGACAGGGGACGATGGTAATTGGCATATCCAGGTCCCGGACCATGCGAGTGATGAGTAGAAGCTGCTGGAAGTCCTTCTCTCCGAAAAAGGCGAAATCAGCGCCAGTCTGCAAAAAGAGCTTTGCAACGACGGTCGCCACCCCATCGAAATGACCAGGCCGGAACGCACCGCATAGGCCTTCGCGGACGCCGGACACCGACACGGTCGTGGTGAAGCCGTCAGGATACATCTCAGTCGCATGCGGAACATAGAGCAGGTGTGCGCCCAACGGAGTGAGCTTTGCAGCGTCTTCCTTTTCGGTGCGGGGATAAGCGGCAAGATCCGCGGCACTGTTGAACTGCTTGGGATTGACGAACAGCGTCACGATCACACGATCGGCCTTCTGAAGCGCAGAACGCACGAGACTCAAATGTCCTTCATGCAAGGCTCCCATCGTGGGCACCACGGCGATACTGGCACCTGAACGGCGCCATCCCGCCACGACGGCACGAAGTTCGGCAATGGTGCGGACAATCGGCACGCTCATGCAACATCTCCGGCCTTCGGCTCGTCGGCGAAAAGATGTTCGGCCGCTGGAAAGCGCCCTTCCCGCACATCAGCCGCGTAGGCGGCGATGGCAGCTTCGACCTCTGAGCCCAGTTCGGCATAGCGCTTGACGAATTTCGGCCGAAAACCAGTGTACATGCCCAGGATGTCGTCGATCACAAGGATCTGCCCATCGCAGGCGTCCGAGGCACCGATCCCGATCGTGGGAATTGTGGCTCTCTCGGTTATTCTCCGTGCGAGCGGCTCCGTGACCTTTTCCAGCACTATGCTGAACGCCCCGGCCTCGGCAACAGCAATGGCGTCGCGAAAAATCCTGTCGCCGTCTACGCCCCTGCCCTGGACTTTATAGCCGCCGAACACATTGACCGATTGCGGCGTCAGCCCGACGTGGGCCATGATGGGAATTCCGCGAGCAGTGAGAAAGCGGATCGTCTCGGCCATGCTCTCGCCGCCCTCCAGCTTGAGGGCGGCGCATCCGGTTTCCGCCATGAGCCGCGCGCCGTTGCGAAAGGCATGTTCGGGGCCTTCTTCATAGGAGCCGAATGGCATGTCAACGACCATCAACGCGCGCTCAAGACCGCGTCGCACGGCCTTGCCATGCATGATCATCATGTCGAGCGTGACGCCGAGGGTCGAGGGCAGACCGTGAAGCACCATTCCGACACTGTCGCCGACCAGCACGACGTCGCAATATCTGTCGACGAGCTGCGCAATGGGTGTGGTGTAGGCGGTCAAGCAGACGACCGGATCCTTGCCCTTGCTGGCCGCGATGTCCGGCGTCGTCAACGCCTTCGTTTCTACCGCCACACTCATCGGCACGTTTTCCCTGCGTCAGGCTTAAGCGGTCAACGGTTTTGCATAGTTTTGTGCAGGTGCGAAGGCCAAAATCAAACTGCATCGGAAAAGTTGGTGCATTGCGAAGCGCTTCAAAGCAAGGGCTAAAGGCCCCCAATTTTCTGCTGCTTCGGCCGAGTTTCGCAGTACCCTTGTTGTGATGGTTTTGAGCAATCAGCGTGGTGGTGGTCTCAAGGGATGTGCTTCAGCTCGAACGGTTTGACTACCGCAACAGCGTGATTCACGTTCAGAATCGATCTCAGGTCCCAAGGCGTACCGAAATGCATTGTGGCGAAAAACTAGGCAATGACTGAACACGAGGCCACAGCTGTAAGGCAACGCATAGATGCCGGCGACCGCATGCTAGCGCCGCGGAACTGATTGCGGTTTGGCGGTGTACGCTTATTTCCGATGGGAACATCATTGCGCTGGCCGGCGCGCGACGATCGCTTTCCGGCCGAGCCATGCAGACGGATCACCGCCGCCTTCAGGATCGGTTTTCGGAAAAGTCGGCTTGCAGCATCAATTTTCATGAGATAGAATTGTTTTTCATAGTATTTGGCTGATTTCGCACCAAACTTCGATGAAAGGTTCCCCTTTTCATGCCTGTGGCGCAGAAGCACCAATTTTCAGGTCCTGTTATCGTTTTTCAGGAAATCCGCCTTCCGGAGATGGTGACCCCGGCCGGGTACAGCGCCCTGATCGGAGCCTACGAGCTCGCCGTGCCCTTGCCCCGGACCCTGTCGGCCACTGGCGAGCATCATCGCATTACCGCACGGGATGGCTGGCGGATCATGACGCCCCGCCATGCCCCACATCCAACACTCGAAGGCCACCTGACCTTCGCGCTCAAGTACGAGGGGCTCGACCTTGCCGTCCTCAAACGGCTGTTCCAGGTGACCGGTTCCGCACCGATCGAGGCGCTCGTCCGTGAAAGCCCCACAGGCAGTTATGCCCGCCGCATCTGGTTTCTATATGAATGGCTGACGGGCACACGTCTCGATCTGCCGGACGCGGCGGCCGGACGATACGTTCCGGTTGTCGATCCCGAGCTGCAGTGGCCCGGATTCGAGAAGACCGCTTCGCGCTACCGCATAAGGGACAATCTCCCCGGCACGCCTGAGTTCTGCCCGCTGGTGTTCCGAACCAAGACCCTCGAAAAATTCATCGGCCTTGAACTGCCGCGGCGCGCGGAGGCAATCGTGGCGGAGGTGCCGCGCGACCTCCTTGCTCGGACCGCCGCCTTTCTTTTGTTCAAAGACTCGCGATCAAGCTATGCGATCGAGGGCGAGCGCCCGCCGCAAGATCGCATCCAGCGCTGGGGCCGCGCCATCGGCGAAGCCGGCCGCTGGCCGATCGATCGCGATGAGCTGCTACGTCTGCAAAAAATTGTACTTGGCGACGCCCGTTTCGTAAGACTTGGCTTCCGAAAAGAAGGAGGTTTCGTCGGTGAGCATGACCGAGACAACGGCACGCCCCTGCCCGATCACATCAGCGCTCGGCCCGAGGACCTGCCGCGGCTAATCGATGGAATGGCGGCCTTCGATCAGGGCCCCGCGCAAAGCCTTGATGCAATCATAGCCGCCGCAATCCTCGCCTTCGGCTTTGTCTACATCCACCCGTTCGAGGACGGAAACGGCCGCATTCACCGCTACCTAATCCACCACGTCCTTGCCACGCGCGGCTTCAATCCGCCGGGAGTGGTCTTTCCCGTCTCGGCCGCGATCCTGGACCAGATCAACGAGTACAGGGGCGTGCTCGAGAGCTATTCGCAGCGCCTTCTGCCGTTGGTGGAATGGGAACCGACGCCGCAATTCAACGTCCGGGTGCTGAATGACACCGGTGATTTCTACCGGTTCTTCGATGCGACCCCGCACGCCGAATTCCTCTATGACTGCGTTCAGCGGACGATCGAACGGGACCTTCCCGAGGAAACCGCATTTCTGCAGCGCTACGATCAATTCCGGCAGCAGGTGGATGCCTTTATCGACATGCCCGAGCGGCTGACCGATTTGCTCTTCCGTTTTCTTCACCAGAATGATGGACATCTATCGAACCGCGCGCGCGAAAAGGAATTCGCCGCGCTGACCAGTGACGAGGCAGGAAGAATCGAGGCGATCTACGCGCAAACCTTTGGTGCCCATTGAAGGCGTGATCATGAGGATCGATTTTTAGTCCAACGGTTTGCGATTCCCTTGTCCCTGCCTTCATCTCCCACGCTTGACTTGTCGCCGAGACATGCGCGATTTTTTCCGCACGGTCTGACCAGCCGCCGATCAGCCGCGGCCAGAACGCGCTTGACAAACCGGAGACGTCCCGTCCAACCTGGCGCATTCACCAGGGGAGTCCCGGCAAGGGGCTGAGATACTGCTTGCTTTCGCGGCGCAGTGACCCGTTGAACCTGATCCAGTTCATACTGGCGTAGGGACGGTGCAAGCGCTTTGCGGGAGTTTACGCCCGAGGTCCTGTTTCGGCAGGTCGACAGAAGCGTCTTTTCATCCTTCCGGCACAGAACTGGGTCTCCAATGCATGAGCAAAGGAGCCTCAAGATGAATGCCCTCACTCCCGCCGTCTCGACGGGACCGCTGCCCGCCTCGCGGAAAATCCACAAGCCCGGTGCCATCCACCCGCAGATCAGGGTGCCGATGCGCGAAATCTCCGTGCATCCGACGGCCGGCGAGCCGCCCGTCACCGTCTACGATCCGTCCGGCCCCTATACCGACCCGACTGTCGAAACCAGCATCGAAAACGGTCTTGCCCGGCTTCGCGACGAATGGATCATGACGCGCGGCGATGTCGAGGCCTATGACGGCCGCCACGTGCGGCCGGAGGACAACGGATTTGTGACCGGTGAGCGCCTGACGCCGGAATTTCCCATTCGCAACCGGCCGCTCAGGGCCAAGGCAGGCAAGGCGGTGACCCAGCTTGCCTATGCGCGTGCCGGCATCGTCACGCCCGAGATGGAGTTCGTCGCCATCCGCGAGAACCTTGGCCGCGAGATGCTGCGCGGCAAGCTTGAGCGCGACGGCGAGGCCTTCGGTGCCGCTATCCCCGGCTTCGTCACGCCGGAGTTCGTGCGCGACGAGGTTGCGCGCGGACGCGCGATCATTCCCGCCAACATCAATCATCCCGAGAGCGAGCCGATGATCATCGGCCGCAATTTCCTGGTGAAGATCAACGCCAATATCGGAAACTCGGCGGTCACCTCCTCGATGGCAGAGGAAGTGGAAAAAATGGTGTGGGCGATCCGCTGGGGCGCCGACACGGTGATGGACCTGTCGACCGGCCGCAACATCCACAACATCCGCGAATGGATCCTGCGCAATGCGCCGGTGCCAATCGGCACGGTGCCGCTCTACCAGGCGCTGGAGAAGGTGGGCGGCATCGCCGAGGATTTGAGCTGGGAGGTCTATCGAGACACGCTGATCGAGCAGGCCGAACAGGGCGTCGACTACTTCACCATCCATGCCGGTGTGCGGCTGCATTACATCCCGCTGACCGTCGCCCGGGTCACGGGCATTGTCTCGCGCGGCGGCTCGATCATGGCCAAATGGTGCCTGCACCATCACCGGGAAAGCTTCCTTTACGAGCGTTTCGCGGAGATCTGCGACATCTGCCGGGCCTATGACGTGTCCTTTTCGCTCGGCGACGGGCTCCGTCCGGGCTCGATTGCCGACGCCAACGACGCGGCGCAATTCGCCGAACTGGAAACGCTCGGCGAGCTGACGAAGATCGCCTGGGCGAAGGATTGCCAGGTGATGATCGAGGGGCCCGGCCACGTGCCCATGCACAAGATCAGGCAGAACATGGACAAGCAGCTCGCTGTCTGCGACGAGGCGCCTTTCTACACGCTGGGGCCGCTGACGACGGACATAGCGCCGGGTTACGACCACATCACCTCAGGCATTGGCGCCGCCATGATCGGCTGGTTCGGCACGGCCATGCTCTGTTACGTCACACCGAAGGAGCATCTCGGTCTTCCCGACCGCAATGACGTCAAGACCGGCGTGATCACCTACAAGATTGCGGCCCATGCCGCCGACCTGGCTAAGGGGCATCCGGCGGCGAAAGTCAGGGATGACGCCCTTTCCCGCGCGCGCTTCGAGTTCCGCTGGGAGGACCAGTTCAACCTGTCGCTCGATCCCGAAACCGCAAGATCCTTCCACGACCAGACCTTGCCCAAGGAAGCGCACAAGGTGGCACATTTCTGCTCGATGTGCGGCCCGAAATTCTGCTCCATGCGCATCTCCCACGACATTCGCGCCGAGGCGCAGAAGGAGGGGATGGTGGCCATGGCGGCGAAATATCGCGAAGGCGGCGATCTCTACGTGCCCGCGGACGAGACCGGCGCGCCGCTCCTGCGAGAGGCGCGCGAGCGATCATGAGGGTCCTGGTCAAGGGGGCCGGTGTCGCCGGCCTCACCGCAGCTTTCGAGCTCGCCACACGTGGCGCGACGGTGACCGTTGCCGAGATAACACATACCGTTGGCGGCAATGCGTCGTGGTTCGCCGGCGGCATGCTGGCGCCATGGTGCGAGCGTGAAAGCGCCGAGCAGCCAGTGCTGGATCTCGGACGCGATGCCGCCGACTGGTGGGATGCGGTACTGCCGGGTCACGTGACACGGGCCGGAACACTGGCCGTGGCCGCGCCGCGTGATGCGGGCGAGCTCGACCGGTTCGCCAGCCGCACCTCGGGTCATCGGCGTGTCGATGAAGATGAAATCGTGTTGCTCGAGCCCGACCTCGCCGGCCGCTTCCGCCGCGGACTGCTCTTCCCCGACGAAGCCCATCTCGACCCGCGTCAGGCGATGGCGGCACTTCATGACAGGCTGGCGGCGATGGGCGTCGAATTCCACTTCTGCGCTGACGTCCGGCGTGCTTCCGGGTTCGATCGTCAGATCGACTGCACGGGAATGGCAGCAGCCAATGACAGGCTGCGCGGCGTTCGCGGCGAGATGCTGATCCTGCGCACACCTGATATCTCACTGTCGCGCCCGGTCAGGCTGCTCCATCCGCGCTTTCCGCTTTATGCGGTGCCACGCACCGACCACCGTTTCATGATTGGCGCGACGATGATTGAGAGCCGGTCCACGGGACCGGTGACGGCTCGTTCGATGATGGAGCTGCTGGGTGCCGCCTATGCCCTCCATCCGGCCTTTGGCGAGGCCGAGATCGTTGAAACCGGTGTCGGCGTCCGTCCGGCCTTTCCCGACAACCTGCCGCGCGTCGAAACGAACGGCGAGATCATAGCGATCAACGGGCTCTATCGTCACGGCTTTCTCCTCGCCCCCGCCATGGCGCGCCAGGCTGCCGACCTGGTTTTCAGTCAAGACAGAACCAAGGAGCTTGCCCATGAAATTGATGGTCAACGGCGAAGCGCATGAGGTTGCCGCCACCACGCTGGCCGAGCTGCTTGCCGTTCTCGACTATGAGGGCGATTGGCTGGCGACCGCCGTCAACAGCGACCTGGTGCACAAAGCCAACCGGGCGGAGTTCCAGTTGAGCGACGGCGACCGGATCGAAATCCTCTCACCCATGCAGGGAGGCTAGCATGTTCGATCTTCTTGGAACGGCGCTTTGCTCGCGGCTGCTTCTCGGCACGGCTCAATATCCTTCGCCGGCCATTCTTGCCGATGCGGTTAGCGCATCGGGCACCTCGGTGGTGACCGTCTCCTTGCGCCGCGAGATGGCGGGCGGCAGGGCCGGCGAAAAATTCTGGTCGCTGATCCGCTCGCTTGGCACGAGAGTCCTTCCCAACACGGCAGGCTGCCACTCCGTCAAGGAAGCGGTCACAACCGCGAAAATGGCGCGCGAAGTGTTCGGGACGAGCTGGATCAAGCTCGAAGTGATCGGCAACCACGACACGCTGCAGCCTGATGTGTTCGGCCTGGTCGAAGCCGCCCGCATCCTGTCCGAGGACGGCTTTGCGGTATTTCCCTATACCACCGACGACCTTGTTGTCGCCGAGCGGCTGCTTGCGGCGGGCTGCAAGGTCTTGATGCCGTGGTGCGCACCGATCGGTTCGGCCCTCGGCCCGGTCAACATTACGGCGCTGCGCTCGATGCGCGGACATTTCCCTGGCGTCCCGCTGATTGTGGATGCAGGCCTCGGGCGACCGTCGCATGCGGCGACCGTCATGGAACTCGGCTTTGACGCCGTGCTCCTGAACACGGCGGTCGCCAAGGCGGCCGATCCGGTCGGCATGGCGCGTGCTTTCGGCAAGGCGGTCGAGGCCGGTCGTGAGGCTTTCTGTTCGGGAATGCTCGAACCGCGCGACGTCGCCGTGCCATCGACGCCGACGATCGGCAGGGCAGTTTTTTCATGAAGCTCGATCCCTTCTATCTGATCGTCGATAGTGCAGCCTGGATCGAGCGGCTGGTGCCGCTCGGCGTCAAGCTGGTGCAGCTTCGCATCAAGACCATGGACGAAGCCGGATTGCGCGCTGAGATCCGCACAGCACAGGCCTTGTGCGCTCGATACCGGTGCCAGCTCATCATCAATGATTACTGGCGACTGGCCATCGAGGAAGGCTGCGACTTCGTGCATCTCGGTCAGGAGGATCTGCAAACCGCCGATCTTGCGCGGATACGGGCAGCCGGCATGAAGCTCGGACTGAGTACGCATGATCATGTCGAGCTGGAAACGGCCATGTTTGCTGAGCCCGACTATGTCGCGCTCGGTCCGATCTATCCCACCGCCTTGAAGAAGATGAAGTGGGCGCCACAAGGGCTAGAGCGGATCAGCGAGTGGAACCGGCGAGTGGCGCCGATCCCATTGGTCGCCATCGGCGGCCTCAACCCCGACCGCCTCGACGGCGTCTTTGAGGCCGGCGCCGACAGCGCCGCAGTGGTCACCGACATCACTTTGAGCTCCGATCCCGAAGCGCGCACGCGAGAATGGATCGAAAAGACGGACCGATGGCGATGAGACGAGAACCGCATGTGCTTGTCGTTGGGGGATCGGATTCCAGCGGGGGTGCTGGAATAGCACGCGATATCGAAACGATCGCATGCATTGGCGTGCGCACCTGTCTGGCCGTCACTGCGCTAACGGTGCAAACGCACGACGCCGTGATGGAAATTCATAATTCTCCACCCAGCCTGGTGGCCAATCAGATGTGCGCCGCGCTGCAGGCCAACGACGTGGCCACAATCAAGATCGGCATGCTGGCGACTGCCAAGATCATTGTTGCCGTTGCCGCAGTGCTGCGCAAATACCCGCATGTCCCCGCAGTACTCGACCCTGTGCTGGCCTCCACCTCAGGCCGCGCACTTCTGGAAGCAGGCGCCATCGCTGCCATGAAGCGCGATCTGATGCCGCTTTGCTGCATTGTCACGCCCAACCTCCCTGAACTGGCGCTCCTTATTGGTTCCGAACTGGCATCGGATGAGGACGGAGCGCTCCAACAAGGAAAAAGACTGCTGGCCGCCGGCGCTCAAGCCCTGCTGATCAAGGGTGGGCATGCGTCGGGGCCTCAATCGACCGATATTCTGTTGCGTTCCGATCAACCACCAACCCGCTTCGACACGCCGCGCCTTGCCGCATCAATGCGCGGAACAGGTTGCATGCTGGCCAGCGCGATTGCGGCGCATCTGGCGAAGGCGGAGCCGCTCGAAGACAGTGTGCGCGACGGCAAGCGGCTTGTCTTCGCCACGTTTCAGAAGAATGGAGCAGAATGAACCTGACTATACGGTACAGGCAGCTTTGGCTGCTAGGACGCTGGATCCTGAGCGTCTTGCTCGCTGGCGCAAACTCCGATGAAAATCGCAACAACACGACAGTTCAAACCAGTTTCACCAGGGATCGCGGCAAAATGCGTTGAACGACAAGGCCTAGGCACTAATCGGCTGGCCGTGCTCTTCGCTCCTCCCGGAAGGTGATGTCTCGCCGCCTTAATGGAGTCGGACGGAACCGAGTAGACGGCGATATTGGAACAGGCGCCTGGCCCTCTGTATAGCCCTTCATACGCATCTTTCATCATTGCTTGATGAACGCGCCCGTGTAGGCCTGGCCGGCAAGCATAACGGTTCCGGCCAGGGCTCCGTCGGGTCGCATGACAAAACTGACGTCCGCGCCATTCGGTAGGCGCTCAAGCTTTAACGTGCTCCCTACAATTCTTCCAGCGCCGGCGGCCTCTCCCGGATGGTTGTCGCCCAGATTTCCCCACGCATAGGTGACCGTCACCTTCCCATTGGAAGAAACCGTTTGAACAGCAAGTTTGGCGTCATATATCCCCGCCAATCGACCAGCCCATAGACCGGAAAAAGCAGCGTACTTTGTTGGAACGCCCTTGCCAGGCGGAGTGACCGCCACGGATTGATGCATGACTGCTGAGCCGGAAGGAACCCCGGCATCAGCCAAGGGCGGTTGGAGAGGAACTTCCGATTCTAACGCAGGTTCGAGAGTGACGGGTTGCGGCGTTTGAGGAGTCGATTGACACGCGGCCAAGGCAAGCGCCGCACAGCCAAGGATTGAGTTGCACATTCCGTGTGCCATCTTTTTGGTGCCCCGGCCATCGTTCAAACTAGCGAGCCGACCTTATCACGCGTTTTCACAACGTGTGTTTAGCAAAGGCATGGCATTCGACAGCGCTCGTCGAAGAACCCGCAGCGGTCGCGAGTGAACGCCTCCATTCGTCGCCTAAGTAGCCGCCTTGAGCCCAGTCGCCCGCACCCGATGATTCTTCCAGTGGGTCGAACGGGAGGATCAGCAGTTGACCTTGTTGGAGGCTCCAGATCAGATTGTGGGCCAGTCGCGACTGTATTCTGAACCTTCGAACAAACGAGTACACGCCGGACGACGGATCGACCAAGCTGCTGAATGAACCGCTCTAAATGAAACCGACAGGCCTTGACCGACGACAGCTTGAGCTTTGGCGAGGATAAACGGTTCAGCGAATTCCCACGCGTCGGCGATGTGCGCGCATCCCGGCAGGAACCGAAGCGTGATGGTCTCACCGAAGCGGGCACCTCACGCCGTTCAGTGCTCAGCAGCTAGGCGAAATCACCCGCCGTGACGCCCCTCTCTGATGGACGGCAGGTCAAACGCGCTCGGATAACATCGGGGATCCGGATGCCACCGTCAAGCCAAGCATCACGACCTTTGCCTCTAATCCTCCGACACTGAATGTCACTTTCGGGACCCGGCAAACCGGTCCACGGCACGGCTAGGAGCACGAGCCCCGGGAGCCGGAGTAGACCTTTAGTGCGTGCGGATGGCAGGATTTGAACGTGCGATCCCATCGTCCCGAACGATGTGGATTTACCAGCAGGTCGTTATTGTTCCTGGGCTCCTTCGCCACGTTCGCTCACGACTGGTCGCGTTTCCTTTCGCCGTTTCTGTGGGAAACCTGTGGGATGTGCACACCGCGTTGGTGTCTTGTGATTTGAGTTATACTCGGAACGGTTTGCGGCGACTTGGAGAAAACCGGCTTCCTCGTGATCTTGTCGGCGGCGTCTGCCAAGAAATTAGGATGATGATGACCGTAAGTTTCGATCAGGACATCCACCGTAATGCCAAGAAAGCCCGCAGCCTGCCACATATCGGTGCCGGCCTGCATCAACCAAGTCGCCGCGGTGTGGCGCAACGCGTGCGGAGTGACGTCGGGCCCCAGGCCGGCGATTTCGCGCGCCGTCTTGAAGCTCTTGTCTATCGACAGCACCGGCTTTCCATTCCATTCCACGACAAAATCCTGCGATATCTTGCGACCGATGTTCGCACTTTTGCCGCGCAATTTGGTCTCGATGTGGAGATCAGTCCGCGCCCAGCGCCGCAGGTGCGCTAGCAGCCGCTCCGGCAAGCGTACGGGGGGTTGCCGCTTCTTGGTCTTCCTGGCGCCGGTGGCAGCGCGATAGAAGATACCGCCGTCTAGGTCCACATGACCGCGCCCTTTGGTTGGACGCATGGCGGCACCGCAGATTGCAGCCGAGCGCGATCCTGAATAAAGCGCGACGAGGATGAAGCGCGCGAGATGTCGCCCAGTGCGCCGGCCACTCTCTTGGCCCTTCCATGTCTGCTTCATACGCCAAGCGGCCCAAATCAGTGCGGCCGCCTCACTGCGGGTCAACCAGCGTTCGCGGGCGGCGGCCTTGTCTGGCAGGGTGATGACCGGTGCGGCGGTTGTATAACCCTCCTTGCGGTAGTAGTTGATGGCGGCACGAAGATCCTCGAGTTGGCGGCGCGCCGCGGCTTCGGTGGGGCGCGACGCAATATACTCGCGGCAGAGTTTGCCATTGATGGCGGCGAGAGTTTTTTCCCCGAAGAAATCAAGGACCTTGTCCAGCCGAGCCGCCGTCTCTTCTGGTGTCGCGTGCTTCGGTGCAACCTCTTGAAGGTAGAGGTTGACCACATCGGCAATTAAGACGTCCTCGGCTCCCCGCGCTCGGTGGTATTTGCTTCCGATGTAGGCGGCGAGCGCCTTTTCAGCTTCAGTTCTGGACGGCCTTTTTCGCCGCCGCCAGCGCTGATGAAGCTGGTTCCATCGCGGATAAACCATCCAGCTTTGTTTCGGCGCGTTCCATCTTTTTTCCAGCTTTCGTCACGCCATACCAGGCGTGGCCCTTTCGACGTCCGCGGCATAGTTCCCTCATCCTCGCGATTGCCATCAAGCTCACATATTCCTTTCCGGCGATTAGCTCCGTTTCAAGTCGACCGGCGTCACGTTCCTTGCGTAGGCCTGCTGCGCTCATCGAGCCGTCGGGAAAGGCAATTCGCGCAGCGATTTCGACGCGCAGTGGCGTGGTCTCGTCGAATTGGTCGGGGATTTTCAATAAGAAGTCCTCAGCAGTTCTTAGGTCCGAGCTGTTCGCCGACCTCGTTGAGCACTCCGTCCTGTCTCGCCGTTCTGGACATGGTCCTGCCGGAGAACACTTCTCCAAAAAACCGGCTGCGAAAACCGCCCGCCGGAGGTGCTGCGGCGAAAAGGCGCCTTCGACCTGTCAATCGGATCAACAAGTCTATGGCTGGCCTCTGCTTCCAGACACACTCCTAAAGGGATCCGACCATCGTTCAGTATCGATACTGCCGGCAGGGCCTATTGCGTCGCAACGCCCGCGCCCCGCGCCGCCTTCAGGCGAGCAGGGCAGCGGAGTATCTCCTTCGCTTCTTGGCTGGCAAGGTCATTGCTGGCGACGATTAGCGGCAGGCCGCCCGTGATGACCAACCAAGTCCAAATCGATTTCCCGTCGCAAAAGCGCACTGTTCGCTCTCGAACTCAGCCGCATACCCTCGATGTCGCAAGCCACAGCGCCGAAGGCGTGATGAGAACGCAGATGCTTCCAATGGGGCGACCAGCCGCGCTCGTCGTTCATCGCCGCGCTGTGGTCCTTAATCGCTACTGCTGCACGTTTGTATGTTGCAGCCGCGTTTGTAAACAGGAACGCCGTCGCTGAGTTGCTACCCCGCGACAACCTCGGTTGGCTGCCAAGCACAAGAGGACGAGGAGTTCCGGAATCTCCATGACGGGTTTGAAGGTCGAGAGAGAGGCTCTCGACTGCCCGTCTCGGAGTACATTCCGATGGCGACTACCCCTGAGAAAATTACCCTTCTGTCCTCGCGAGACATTGCCTTCAAGAAGGTGGTGCTCTTCATGTCCCAGGTCCGCGTCAAGGCTGACATCTGGTTCGAGGACCTACCTGACCTCGTTGCTGAAGTGACGACCCGCTCGCACCTCATCGTGCGCAAGACCACCAGTGGTTGCATCGAGCGCCTTACCGTCGAGATTCGCGCAGGGTCGGCCAGTCCCATTGAGCCGCAGGCGCTCGGACCCGCAATTCTGGGCAAGCTGCTGGAGCGCTATCCCGTGCAGGGCATCGACACGCGGGAGGATGCATGATGCCCCGACACGACGCGTCCGAACTGGCCCACCTCCTGGCTCGGCAGGCCGAAGCGGTTTGTCGACACTATCTTTCGAACGGACATCGCGAGGGTCGCTACTGGTTTGTTGGCGATGTCCGAAACACGCCGGGCCGCTCGATGTTCGTGCGGCTCGTCGGCTCGCAGAGCGGAAAGGGCGCAGCCGGCAAGTGGACTGACGCGGCGACCGGGGAGCATGGCGATCTTCTCGATATCATCCGCGAGAGCCGCGGCTTGAGCGACTTCAGGGACGTTGCCCATGAGGCAATAGCGTTTCTCGGCTTATCGCATCCCGAGCCAGAGCAGACATCAATCCGGTCGAAGTTGCTGGCGGCGCCGTCGGAGATGTCGGAGAAAGCGCGCCGGCTGTTTGCGGTGTCGCTGCCGATTGCAGGCACGGTCGTAGAGACGTATCTGCGCAACCGCAGTATTACTGCTTTGCACGGGACCGAAAGCCTGCGTTTTCACCCCCACTGCTATTACCGGCCCGACCAACACTCGCGGACTGAGACCTGGCCGGCGATGATCGCTTCCGTCACCGATGTCAGCGGTCATTTGACCGGCGCACATCGCACCTGGATTGACCCTTCCGGCAGGGGCAAGGCACCAGTAGATACCCCGAGGCGCGCTATGGGCGACCTTCTCGGGCATGCGGTCCGCTTTGGTCCGCCCGGCGAAGTCATGGCCGCCGGGGAGGGCATCGAGACGGTCCTGTCGCTCCGGTGTATTTTGCCCGACATGGCCATGGCCGCAGCCCTCTCGGCCGCGCATCTTGCTGCCATCCTGTTCCCCGTCACCCTCAGACGGCTCTACGTCGTCCATGACCCCGATCCAGCCGGTGACGGCGCGCGTGATGTCTTGATCGAAAGAGCAAATGCTGCCGGGATCGAGGCGATCGTGCTCTCGCCGGCATTTGGCGATTTCAACGAAGATCTCTGTAGGTTCGGCGTCGCTGATCTTAGAGCCCGCGCCCGGGTCCAACTCGCCCCGCAGGACATCGCCCGATTTATGCCAGTGGCGGCCTAGCCCGGAACCGGTCGCTCCCCGCCATCGTGGCATTGCTAAGTGCTCCTGAGATCGGAGAGAAACCGCGCCTCCGGCCTTCAAGAGGGCGATCGGCCGGCAAACGACCCGGCCCCGCAATGTCTTCGGCCGACTATTTTCCGGCGCGCTCCCAAGGGAGCGCTTTCCATCGCGAAGCAAAATAGCCGGCCCGCGCCCTCCTGCGCTGACGCTCCGGCCCTCCGCTTCGCTGCGGGTGCAGAGCCGTCCCGCCCGCCGGCTTTCGTCGCCATGAAGGCCGCGGGGGTCGCGGTCCAACCGACGGAGCATCCAAATGAGCGAGCATGACGACTACGAACCGCAGCATTCGTCATCACCGATCGACCACGCCCTCACCGAACTCCAGCTCTATGGCTACCGGCCGTTCGCGGATGAGCCGGATCCCCGACCGCTTCCGGAGGGCCACCGCGTCGCCGACGCGATTGCAGATATCTTCGACGCGTTCGTCGCAACCCTGCAAGATACCCGCCTCGAGCCCGACCTCGACCATCTCCTTTGGTCGACCGTCAACGTCTTTCACCGCGCCGCAGATCGGATCGAGCGTGAACTTGACCATAATGAGCAGGCGCAGCGCCGCAGCCAGCGTGAGCAGGACGGCAGCGAAGTGAAGTCGGTCGAGCTGGAACGCCTGACGGCCGAAGGACAGACTCTTATCGAACGGCAGAACGCCTTCGAACTGATGCGCGATCAGGCCGCCGAGCACTATGAGCGCCACACCGGATCGAGCTGGCGACCGCGCAGCGGATCAATGGTCAACCACCGCAACGTTACCTCTGCGGTGATCGACAGCCGCGATTTTCTCAGCGCCAAGAAACGCGCCTCGCAGGAAGTCCTTTTGCCACCAGGCCCGAAAATCGCCTTCACCGCCGGTCTCGACTTCAATGATCACCAGTTGATCTGGGCCAAGCTCGACCAGGTCCGCACTAGGCATCCTGACATGGTCTTGATGCACGGGAAATCGCCGAAGGGTGGCGAAAAAGTCGCCTCCTGCTGGGCCGACCACCGCAAGGTACCCCAAATCGGCTTTGCCCCCGATTGGACAAAGCATGGAAAAGCCGCCCCGTTCAGGCGCAATGACGCAATGCTGGACGTGCTGCCGATCGGAGTCATCGTCTTTCCCGGGACTGGAATACAGGACAATCTTGCCGACAAGGCCAAGAAGCTCGGCATCCCAGTTCTCGACTTCCGCCCCAGGGGAAGCGGCGCATAGCGCCGCTCTCCTATCTTTAGTCCGTTGCACGACACGGCGGCGGTCGGCCGGGCGGCTTCCTCCAGTTCGGTCGACTGCGTCGGTTCGGGATGCCGAATTTTCCGCTCCGGCGCCTCCGTCTGTTGGGGTATTCAGTCCACGTCCATGCGCAGGTGCGCGACGCTATCACGCTTACCTTCCACGTTTCAGCTGCTTCGCAGCCGGCATCACAGGCGAGATGGTGACATCCGTCTAACCGGACGGGCCGTGGATCGGGGCGAACGCACCGAGGACCGAGGCGGATCGGATGCTGTTTCTGACAAATCTGTGCATTGCTTCCGTTGCCGCTGACGCGACATCGCGCGACGCGCGCTTCGGATTTGCCACGACTGCCTTCCTGTTCCAAAGATGGCGAATCTCCGGCGATGCACGTCAGCCCTTGAGCCACGGCATGCGCATCTCAAGCGCGGTGCCAGCACCAGCTTGCTGTTCCCGGAAGCCTTCTCAGGGGAAGCATCGACAGTGGTGATGGTGGTAACCGGCTTTCGCCAGTGCGATGGTTTCGCATGAGATCCTCCATTGATGCCTCTATCTGACCGGCCGCTCCAAACGACCTCTTCAATGGGCTGATCTGGCCGAAGGTCGGCTTCGCCTCAATCGCCTAAGCCGCAATGACGCCGATCGACTTTCTTCCCCTGCCGGCTTCGCCGTCATTCCTCGCGAAACAACAAAGTCGCTTGGCTGTCATCCTCCGCTGATGCTGCGGTCGCAAGCGATGCGGCGTCGATTGCCTCCGGCCCGCAGATCGCCATCAAGGCCGCAATGGTGCGGGCTCGAAACAGAGTACAAGGAGAAGGCTCATGGCGACCATCGGAACGTTCAAAAAGACCGACAACAACGAGTTCACCGGCGAAATCGTCACCCTCTCGCTTCAGGCCAAAAACGTCCGCATCGTGCCCGAGGCAAACCGCTCCGGCGACAGCGCCCCCAGCCATCGCGTCTTCGTAGCGCAGGTCGAGATCGGCGCCGCCTGGGCCAAGCGCTCCAGTGAGGACCGCGACTATCTCGGCCTGAAGTTGGACGATCCAAGCTTCACCGCTCCGATCTACGCCAACCTCTTCGACGATGAGGACGGAGAAGGCCACAGCCTCATTTGGTCCCGGTCCAACGGCCGCCGCAACCGCGATTGAGAAAGCCGCGAGCTCCCGCCCGCGAACCGGGCGGGAGCTGTCTTTAACTTGTGGACGCTGAAGCAAGTATCATCTTTGAACATTTGGTGCAGGACGTCTGAGCAGATCTGCGGCCTCGATGCCGAGAACGTTTGCCAACTTGTCGACAACGTCTATCGTCGCGCCGTAGACGCTGCGTTCCAACGCGCTGATATAGGTGCGATCAACGTCCGCACGGTGGGCAAGTTCTTCTTGCGAAAGCGCCGCCGCCTTTCGGTGCTGCCTCAGATTGCGCGCAAATACCTCGCGTATTTCCATGTCCGCGAGTGCAATGCTTGTCGAGTATTCAGCCACGGAGTATTCTCGACAAATTGACTTAGACGATTGGAAATCGCTTGCTCAAGCCACTGCTCGATCCTGATGTCGCCGACACGGCCCCGGATGACCCGATCCTGACCGGCTATGATGAGGAGCGGCTACTTACCTACATTCGCCTGCTTGATGCGGCGGCGGAAGATGCCGATTGGCGAGAGGTGGCCAGGATCGTTCTGCACATTGACCCAGAAAAGGAGCCTGAGCGGGCGTTCAGGTCTTGGGAAACCCATCTTGCACGCGCGCGATGGATGACGACCAGCGGCTACCGGTATCTTCTCGCAGGAGGCGCTCCCCATTGAGCGCCTTGTCATGCTTTGCTGAATCTGCGCAACGATTTGCCCACTCTCCAACTATTCAAATCTGTTCATCACTCTGAATGTTGGTGCCGGGGCCTCAGATGCGGTTATGCGGAGAGGACAGGAACCGTGCAGGGCGATTGGACCGAACCGGCGGCCTACGAGCACATGTGCAGCTACCAAGCTGTGGAGTTCGCCGCCGAATATCTGATCCGGAACAATAAATTTGTCGCCGAGTGCCGCCAGATCGCCTCGCGGCTCTCAGGTTCCGAAGATCCTGTCGATCAGCGCGACTTCGCTGCCCGTTGGGGTGCGCGATTTCAAAACTGCCGGTGCCGGATTTCCGCAGGCTGACAATATCGTCTGGACAGAACAGGCCTCGCCGCGCGTGCTGCGGGCCACACGAATGTCCGCCTCCATCAGCCCCTCTCATCAGAGAATTCGGCCTTCCAGACTTATCGGAGCCAGGGTCTGGCAGCAGGAGGAAGGGCTTCACATTCTTTGGTCTGCTTCAACCGGGAAGAGCCATCTGGTCTGCGAAGACCGCTCCGGCGAATTCGATGCTATTTATCTGCCCCTCGACGCTGCATTTGAGACGCGGCTCGATGCGGCGCGCCGGCTCTGGCGGGCGTTGAACGGCCGAGCTTTCAGTCCATCCTACGGCTCCCTACCGCAACAGACCAAGGTCAGGCACATCCTCAATTTGCGCGCGCATGATGGTCACCACATGGGTGCAACCTATCGTCAGATCGCGGAGGTGCTGTTGTCGCGAGAGCCGATTGTACCGCGGGACTGGCGTGATCATCATCTCCGGCACAAGGTCCGGGCTATCTTGCGCCGTGCAGCTTTTTTAGTCGCTGGCGGCTATCGCGACCTTCTCTTGTACCCCCACAGTCGCAGCGGGAAGTCCGGCCGCCGAAGTCCTTCTTCGGGGTAGCAACAACACGCCCCCGATCTTTGCCCTCCCTCTCTTTTGCCCATTCGAGCATGGTCCGCTTTGCGCGTCCCGGCAGGCCAGGATGACAGCACAACCGAACGGAGATCGAGCAAATGTCGAAGGGTCCCGCGGACGCGCCCCGAAAATACCTCCGCACGAAGGAGGCAGCACCCATCGTCGGGCTCTGCGCCCGTACTCTCGAAAAGCACCGGACCTATGGAACCGGGCCAAAATACCGAAAGATCGGCGGACGCGTCCTTTACGACATCGACGACTTGCATGCCTGGATAGAGCTCGGCGCGCGCACCTCCACCAGCGATGCGAATGCGACCAATGTTCCGCCGGCAAAACCCTATGCAGCCCGCGCGCCGGCTTATGTCGGCAGGCGCGACCGCAGCTCCTGATCTGTGGCACAATGAAATGCAGAATCCCGAGACCATTCAGCAGCAGCTTGCGCTGTCTCACGCTTACTCGTCTGGCTTCGCTCCATGCGGTACGCGTGATCTCGTGGTGTGGCTGCTCGCCCTATTGGTGAAATCCCGCCGCCTGACACCGATCCATGCTCATGCGGACAAGCAACCGTGCTGGGTTGAGGTGGCGGATGTGCCCGGCATGGCAACGATTTGGCACGCTGACATTCCAGTCTGGGCCGCGCCGCAAACCATCCACGCCCACGCCACGAGATTGCGGCAGCGCCTGCTCGCGACGAGACAGCACCAGACGCCGGCCTTGATGTGGCCTGATCAGCGCGTCCACAGCTGGATGGCCGCATGCGAGCGCCCGAGTCTCTACAGGCACAAGCGTCGTAACGTTTCCCTGTTGCGCCCCACGATCGAGTCATGAGCAAGCGCATGAAGATCATCGCCGCGATGGTTGGCGGCTCAGTGCTCGCCGCGGCGCCGCCGTGGATTAGTCATCCGCCGCTGGCTATCTGGAACGCGTCCGCAAGCGTCCCCATCGGGCTCTATCGCACCCTGCCGGCCGACAAAATCCGTGTTGCCAGCATCGCCGTCATCGTGCCGCCCGAGCCATTGGCGGCCTTCATGGCAAGACGCGGATATCTGCCGAAAAACGTGCCGCTCCTGAAGCAGGTTTTGGCACTCGGGGGCACGACAGTCTGCCGCGAAGGTACAGCGATCATCGTCAACGGCAGGACCTATGGGCATGCACGCGAGCGTGACAGCCGCGGTCGACCCCTGCCCAGTTGGCGGGGCTGCCACGAGATCGCCGACGGCGAGGTCTTCCTCATGAACCCGGACGCTACCGGAAGTTTTGACAGCCGCTATTTCGGTCCGCTCCCGCTCTCATTGATTGTTGCCCGCGCGGTTCCCGTCTGGACCGCGAAACGCGCCGCTCCGGCGCTGGATGTCACCAACGGCTTTTCCCGGCGAACCGTCACGTCTCGGCTCAACGCTCACTGAACACTCATGAAAGGAGCACTGCAATGCCCCAGATCGGCACCTTCACACGCAATGATGACGGCTTCTTCGGCAATCTCTCAACGCTGACGATCGAGGCGAAGATTGCCATCCTGCCTGCTGAGAGATCCAAAACTGAAAACGCGCCCGACCACCTCGTCTATTGCGAGGGAATGGCGGTCGGCGCGGCGTGGGACCGCACCGGAGACAAGGCTGGGGACTATATCTCCGTCTCAATTGACGACCCGTCCTTTACGCAGCCGATCCGCGCGAAGCTGTTCCGGTCCGACGCCGAGAACCGCGTCTGGAGCCTGCACTGGAACCGGTCACCGAAGCGCGAGGGGCGAGGCTGAACAGATGCTGTTTGAGCCCTTCGATGAATCTTCCTCGTCAACGCCTTTGACCGATCGGACGCCGGCCAAAGCCTTGGAGAGGATCGCCAGTCCGGCAGCAGCGCGCGACGAACATCAGAGGCGTCCGGACACTTGCTTGTCAATCCAGAGGCCGATTTCATCAGCGTTTTGGCAAAGCTGGTCGGGCCAGCGAGGCGTCGCGCTTAACGGAAGTGAACACCGTAGCGGGCTGGCAGCTCATCGGTTCCGGGGTCGGCGGGATGCCGTCCACAGCGGTGTGACAAGGATTGCCACATGCATCGTGCTCGCCTTCGCGACTCCGGAAGCTGTTGCAAACGCATGCTCTCATGGTGAACGGTCGGCTCACTCCGAGAGCACGATCTTGTCGGCTGGCCAGTGGTCGCGGCATATCCGGCAAGCGGCTAAACGGTTCGCCATTCCGGAGCGTTTGCTTACCGGCGTCATGCATGTCGAGAGCGTCGGCGATGTTCGAGCGCGTTCAAGAAAGGGCGCAATGGGGCTGATGCAGATAATGCCGGCGACCTGGGAAGAACTGCGCATCAAGCACCGACTCGGCGACGATCCCTATCAGCCGCGTGACAACATCTTTACAGGCGCTGCGTATCTTCGCGAAATGCTCGACACCTTCGGGCGCCGCGGCTTTCTTGCCGCTTACAATGCCGGCCCTGGACGGTACAAGGAACATTTGTCCACCGGCCGTCCTCTGCCACGCGAGACGGTCGACTACGTCAGGAAACTCGCGCCGCTTATCAATGACTCAGTTCCCAGTCCGAGGTGTGCACAGCAAGGAAGAGACAGAGGCACCTCACGCAGTACCGCGCTTTTTGCGCATACCCATTACATTCGGAACGCCGCTGCATTGAATGGCAATGGCTATGCAGAGACCACCTTTGCGGCGATTCATTCGTCCACAATGCAGTCGCTAACGGGCAATTCTGTTGCTGACCTGACCGCGATCGAGCCATGGCCAGGTGAGAGCCGTTTCTGGCCGAACCCCGCTGTTCCCGGGCTATTCGCTCAGCGCACTTCACCGGCCTTGCGATGATCGGCAGATTCCTCCTCGATTGCATTCCGGCCTGTTCCGTCGCGGACATTGCGGCGGAATGGTTGGCCGCAAATGAGGGGGCAGAGATTGGCAGGATAAAGGGCCGCGAGGCGCGGCTCGGTCGGCCGATTGTTTTCCTTGTGAGTTTCAACGCAATTCGCGATGTGCTGGCACAAACGGCGATGTGCGCTACTCGCATTTTTCGGTCTTTCCAACGGAAACCGCACCTCGTGGCCGCCTGGCATGAAACGTGACGATAGCTTTCGCGTCCGCCCTGGTCGCATCCGCTCCCGCGCCAGCCAGCGCGCGCGGCCCTTCATCTTTCAGGCGCTTGCGGCCACACAGCGTGCTGGCGGTCATCTTACAAGGGAGGGCCGGATCACCTCCCCACGAGCTTCAACGTTTGGTCGCGGCAGGTCAGCAAGCATCCGCGCCAGTCACCTTATCTCTGAGCGCTCACGAGGCGCCGTCGTCAAGACCCGTGTGGTGCGGCAATTCAGAGGGTCTGCACCACTCGCCACCCATCTCAAGTACCTTCGCCGCGAAGGTGTTACACGTGATGGCGAGAAGGCGAGGATGTTCGGCCCCGACACCGAAGAGGCAGACCATGACGCGTTCTCCGACCGCTGCAAGGACGATCGTCATCACTTCCGTTTCATCGTTTCGCCGGACGATGCAATGGAGCTCCGTGATCTCAAGACCGTCGCTCGCGATCTGATGGTCGACATGGAGCGCGACCTCGGCACGAGGCTGGACTGGATTGCCGTCGATCACTGGAACACCGCACATCCGCATGTTCACATCCTCGTTCGCGGCATTGCCGACGATGGCGAGAATCTTGTCATCTCGCGCGACTACATCCGCCAGGGCATGCGCGATCGGGCAAGCGACATTCTCACCCAGACGCTGGGGCTCCGCACCGACCTCGACATCCGCCAGGCCACAGAGCGGCAGGTCGACACTGAGCGCTGGACGCAGCTGGATCGCCAGCTTGTTCGCGACATTGACCGTCATGGCATCATTGAACTCGCGCCACATCCTGATTGTCAGCCCGACGAGTTCCTGGGGCTTAAGGTCGGCCGGCTCCGGCAACTGGAAAGACTGGGCCTCGCCTATGAAACCCATCCTGGCCAATGGATGATGGCCGAAGAGGCCGAGGCGACTTTGCGCGGCCTCGGCGAACGCGGCGACATCATCAAGCGCATGCACCGTAGCGTCACCGCGCGGGGGCTAGAAAGAGGGACTATGGAGTATGTGCTCGCGGCCGAAAAGATTGATGCGCCGGTGATCGGGCGACTGCTCGAACGTGGCCTCGACGAACTGCGCGGCTCGACTTACGCCATCGTCGACGGCATCGACGGTCGCCCGCACCACATTCGCTTCTATGACCCTGACGCGGCCGGGGACTCAGACCCAGGCTCGGTCGTGGAGTTGTGCCGCGATGCGGATGCAAATGGCTCTGGCAAGGTGCGTCTCGCCGTCCGCTCTGACCTTTCGATCGAACAGCAGGTCCATGCTTCCGGCGCGACTTGGCTCGATCGGCAACTTGTTGCGCGTAAGCCAGCCGAACTGCGCGACAGCGGCTTTGGCGGGGAGGTAAGACAGGCACTGGAAGATCGGGTCGACGAGCTTGTCAGGCGCGATCTGGCCAGGCGCGAGGGACAGCGCGTTGTTCTAGCGCGCAATCTAATCGATACGCTACACGATCATGAGGTGGAATCGCTCGGTGCCCGCCTCGCCGCCGAGACCGGCCTGTCATTCAGAAACGCTGCCAACGGCGACCATGTGGCTGGGATTTACCGGCAGCGTTTCTCGCTGGCTTCCGGCCGGTTCGCGATGATCGACAATGGTCTGGACTTCAGGCTCGTGCCCTGGTCGCCACCGCTCGAAAAGCGCTTTGGCAATCAGGTTTCCGGAGTCGTGTGTCCGGATACAGGGGGCATGGATTGGAGCTTGGGAAAGAAGCGCGGCGTCGGGTTGTGAGACGACACGCGCAGACTCTGTGTGATGCTAGTCTAGGAAGCCAGCACCGGGCGACTCACATTCTGTATGTACCTGCCCAGCCGACCGCCATGGTCGCTTTCAAAACAGGCCCGCAAATTCACAATCAGTCCGCGGTCAGCACGACCTTGACGCTCTGAGTGCGGTCGGCGGCAAGTCGGAACGCATCGGGGGCCGAAGAAAGCGTGCGCTCCGCTGTCACCAACTTGAGGACGTGCACCTCCCGCGACACAATGAGGTCGACTGCACGACCGAACTCTGTACCGAAGCGGAAGGTGCCTTTGAGGTCGATCTCCTTGGCCATCACCGCATTGGCCGGCAGTGGAATCTGGCCCCCGGGAAGGTTGCCGACCTGAACCACCGTGCCGCCGCGCCGGACGCTGGCGATCGCAGCAGCAAGGCCGGCCGCGCTGCCCGAAATCTCGAACGCCACGTCAAGCGAACCATCCGTCGTGAGCGCCTGGAGCTCGGCGTCGCCGCCGGAAATGTCGATCATCCTGTCGGCGCCCAATCTGCGGGCGAAGGCGAGCGGCGCGGCGGCGATATCGACGACGGTCAGTTCACCGCAGCCGGCAAGCCTGGCCGCGAGCATGGTCAAGAGACCGATGGGACCGGCACCGAACAGGATGACGTTGCAGCCCCTGATGTCGCCCGCCCGCGCGACGGCGTGCAGGCTGACCGCCAACGGCTCGGCAAGTGCCGCCGCCTGGTAGGCCACGTCAGATGGAACCTTGAAACATTGCGCGGGCGTGGCGTCGAACAGACTGGCGAAACCGCCCTGCATATGCGGCGTCTTCGATGCCGAGCCCATGAAATAGATGTTTTCGCAGAGATTGGCGCGGCCTTCCAGGCATCGCGCGCAATGCCCGCACCAGCGCGACGGATTGACCGCGATATGGTCGCCGACGCCCAGGCCGGGTGCCGCGCCGTTGATCTCGACGATTTCGCCTGAGATTTCGTGGCCGAGGACAAGCGGCGAGGTCACCACGAAGTCGCCGGTACGGGCATGTCGGAAATAATGCAGGTCGGAGCCGCAGATGCCCCCTGCCCCGAAGCGCACCCGCACCATGCCTGGCGCCAGCGGTTCGAGCGGACGCTCCACGACGCGCAGGTCCTGCGCGCCGAACAGCGTCGCGGCAATCACCTGGCCACTCACCGGATCAGGCCCATCTCGGTCGGCAGCCAAAGCGTGATGGCGGGTATGAAGGTGATCAGAAGCAGCGCCACGATAAGCGGCACCAGCCACGGCAGAATCGCCATGGTGGTGCGCTCGACCGAAAGCTTGGCGACGCGTGACAGCACGAACAGCACCATGCCGAGCGGCGGGTGCAAAAGCCCGATCATCAGGTTGAGCGTCATGATCAGCCCGAAATGCACCGGGTTGATGCCGTAGACAGCGGCAACCGGCAGCAGGATCGGCACCAGAATGGTGATCGCGGCGATCGTATCGAGGAAGCAGCCGACCACCAGCATCAGGATGTTGACCAGGATCAGGAAGACCCACTTGTTTTCGGTGAGCGCGAAAATGAAGTTCGAAAACAGCTGTGCTGCCTGGCTGACGGTGAGCAGCCAGGCGAAGATCGATGCGGCGGTGACGATGAAAAGCACCGAGGCGGTCGTCTCGATCGTGTCGAAGCTGGCCTTGGCGAGCAAACGCAGCGTCATCGTGCGGTAGCGCACCAGCCCGAGGAAAAGCGACCAGATCACAGCCGCCATCGCCGCTTCGGTTGGCGTGAACCAGCCCATAGTCATGCCGCCGATCAGGATGACCGGCGTCATCAGCGCCATGACCGCGGAGAAATCGAAATACCAGTCCGCCGCGATCAGAACCAGCAGCGCGATGCCGACCGCGATGTTGATCGACAGGCCAAGTTGCACAAGCACGTAACAGCCAATCGGAAAGGCAGCCACCACCAGCACCTCGCCCGCCGCTTCGGCGAGCCGCCGAAGCTCGAAAGGTGTGTCGGAGCCCCAGCCGCGACTGTAGGCAAAGATGGCGACCGTAATCATCATCAGCACGGTCATGACCACGCCGGGCAGGATGCCGGCCATGAACAGCGCGCCGATCGAGACATTGGCCATCATGCCGTAGATGACAAAGGGCAGCGAGGGTGGAAAGATCGGCCCGAGCGTCGCGGAAGCGGCGGTGACGCCGACCGCGGCGTCGATAGGATAGCCGTGGTCCTTCATCGCCTTGATCTCGATCGTGCCAATGCCGGCGGCGTCGGCGAGCGCGGTGCCCGACATGCCGGAAAAGATCACCGATCCGATGATGTTGACCTGCGCCAGGCCGCCCTTCATCCAGCCGACCAGGGCAAGGGCGAAGGAATAGATGCGTCCGGTGACGCCGGCGATGTTCATGAGGTTGCCGGCCAGGATGAAGAAGGGAACGGCGAGCAGCGGAAAGCTCTCCACCCCGGCGATCATGCGCTGGGCTGCGATGATATCGGGCGCGACGCCGTAGATGACGAGGTAAAGGATCGAGGCGGCCGCCATCGAAACAGCGACCGGCACGCCGATAAGCATCAGGACAAGAAAGCCCCCTACCAGAAGCAGCATCGCTCAGACCCCCGCCGTCTCGAACGCACCGGGACGCTCGAGCACCGAATAGCCGCGCCGATAATTGCCGATGAAGACCTGGATCGAGCGCAGAAGCATCAGCACGAAGCCCGCCAGAACGGCGTAGAAGAACCAGCGCCGCGGCAGGTTGACGGTGACCATGCGCTCATGCGCCACGATCGTGACGTAGCGCCACATCAGCCATGTTCCGTAGGCGAAGAATGCGATGCGGATAATATCGACGGCGAGCGCCAGCCAGCGGCCGACACGCTCCGGCAGATAGTGGTAAAGCACGTCGACGTGGATGTGGCGCGAGAGGCGCACGCACATGGCGGCGCCGAGAAAGACAACGACGACGAGCGCGTTGATGGCGATCTCCTCGGTCCAGGCAAAGCTGTTGTTCAGCGCATAGCGGGTGAAGAACTGCAGGAAGACACACACGACCATGCCCCAGAAAACAGCAAGCGTGACCCAGTCCTCGATACCGTGGTCCGACAGGTCGACGTGTACCGGCACCTCCTCGAAGGCGTGCACAATCTCTTCGACGGTGATCTCGGTGTGGTGTTCCTCGGCCATTGGCACGGGCTCCCGAAGCTGGTGGGTCGTCAAGGATTGGAAAGGCCGTCCGGCACGATTTGAAGCCGGACGGATGGGCAAGCGGCTAATCCGATCGCCGCCCTATCCTCTTGATTGAGCATCCGGTTTCCGATGCTCTACTTGATAGCGCGGATCGCTTCCCAATCGGCCTTGTTGTAGCCGAACTCCTCGAAGGTGACCTTCTCCAGCACATTCTTCTCGAAGTCGGCACGGTCGACATCGGTTACGGTGATGCCGCGGTCCTTGAATACCTGCACCAGTTCCTTTTCGCGGGCGACGATCTTCGCCGTGGCGCGGGCGGCAGCCTCCTGCATGACCTCGGTAAAGATCTTCTTGTCCTCGTCGGACAGCGAGGCCCAGCGCGACGCCGATATGATGGTGTTGAGATGATCGACGATATGGCCAGTGAGCACGATGTTCTTCTGCACCTCGTAGAATTTCTTCGCCTCGATGGTGGTCAGCGGGTTCTCCTGGGCCTCGACCGTGCCGTTCTGCAGAGCGAGATAGACTTCGGCGAAGGCAATCGGCGCCGTGTTGGCGCCGCAGGCACGCGGCATGGCCAGATAGGCCGGCACGTCGGGAACGCGCATCTTCAGGCCCTGCATGTCGGAGCACTTGGCGATCGGCCGGTTCGAGGTGGTCTGCCGCGTCCCGTAATAGGTGGTGGCGGCGATATGATTGCCGGTCTTGTCCTCATAGCCCTTGGTCAGGGCCTTGTAGACGTCGCTTTTGGTGTATTTCAGCAGATGGTCGGCATCGCGGAAAGTGTATGGGAAATAGGTGACGCCGATCGGAGGATATTCGCGCGCCGCGAAGCTCGATCCGGAAATGATGATGTCGACGGTGCCGAGCATCAGGCCCTGGTTGATGTCTGCTTCCTTGCCAAGCTGCGAGGCCGGATAGACGTCGATGGCATAGCGGCCCTGGGTACGCTTCTTGATCTCGTCGGCAGCCCACACGGACTCGGTGTGGAAGGGCTCCGTCGTCTCGTAGACATGTGCCCATTTCAGGACCGTTTCCGCCGAGGCCGACGTCATGGGTATGGCAATTGCGACGATCGCACCGAGCAGAACTGCGTATTTTCTCAGCATCTAATTCCTCCCTGGTTGAACTTGACGGCCGGATCTCCCCCCGGCCAACTGCTATTCCGCAACCTCCTTGGCTGCGGCTCTCTCATCGAAATTGCGTGAGAATCTGATTTGCGACTGGCGCAGGTGCTGCTGCATGGCGGCCTTGGCCCGCTCGGGGTCGCGCGCGGCAATTGCGTCGCGCACGGCACGATGTTCCTTTGCCGCGACCTGCCAGGAATCGCTGGTCTCGAAATAGATCGACAGGCGTTCGAAGTACGGGTTCATGCGCTGGTCGAAAAGCTCGCCGATGAAGCGCACCAGCACCGCGTTCTCGAGAATGCCGGCGACAGCGGTATGGAATTCCCGGTCGAGCGCAATGGTCATCTTGTTGGGGTGAAGCATGGCCTCCATCCGGCGCAGCACGTCGTCGAGCCGTTCGATATCTGCAGGCCGCACGTGAAGGGCCGCTTCGGCGGCGATCGCGCCTTCGACGAATTCGCGCGCGCGCAACAGCTCGAACGGGCCTTCCTCGACTTCGGGTTCGGAGGCGGCGGCGCTCGGCGGATCGGTGACGTAGATACCCGAGCCGACGCGGATGCGTATGCGGCCTTCGACCTCCAAAGCTATCAGCGCTTCACGGACCGTCGGGCGGGAAATTCCGAGTTGGTCGGCCAGATCCCGCTCGGTCGGCAGACGGTCGCCGACGGAAAACTCGCCAGCATCGATCAGCTGCCTGAGCTGATCGGCGACCTGTCGGTAAAGCCGGCGTGGTTCAACTGCCTGGATCGGCATGCGCGTTTAGTTCCTCCCGGGGCCACTCCTGGTACATTGGTCTGACCCATTGACCGCAGCTTAAACGGAGGATGCAGAGAGTCAAGCTCGACAGGCACCGCGGCCCGCGCAACCGGAACGCGGCGGCATTGCGCAAGCATTCCATGCGTCAGCGCCGTCCTCCGCGAATGACCAGGACGTTTCCGGCGGCGACGAGGACGAGCCCGATGATCGCGTACGCGGTCCAGTGATAGCCTTCCAGCGCCGTGGAGATCAAAAGCGCAAAGACGGGAAATATGACGGTCGCATAGCCGGCGCGGGCGCCGCCAATGCGTCCGAGCAGCGTCAGATAGGCGGCGAAAGCCATGACGGTCGATATGACGGCGAGGAAGACCAGCGAGCCAATATAAGAGGCGGTCGTCGCGAACACGAACGGCTCACCGAGCAGGAAGGCCAGGAACGCCGACCACAGAGTGCCATAAAGCATGCCCCAGGCGCTGGTTGAAACGAGCGGCAGGCCGCGGCGCTGGTTTGCGACGGAGACAAGATTGCCGGCGCAGAAGCTCAGCGTACCGCAGAGGCACAGCAGAAGGCCCACCAACGTGCCACCGGAAAGCCCGTTCGCGGCGATTTCGGGAAAGAACATCAGCGCTATTCCGGCGAAGCCGATGATGCCGCCGGCGAGAATGCGCGGCGCCGGGCGCTCGCCGATGACCAAGGCACCGAGCAGCATGTTGATGACCGAGGCGAGCGAGAAGACGACCGAGAGCAAGCCGCTGACGAGATAGCCGGCGCCATAATAGAAAAACAGGAAGTTCGACGAGAAGATGAGGATACCGAGCACAGCAAAGCGCAAATGATCGGTGATTGGAAAGCGGAGCCGCCGACCGGAAAAACCCGCCCAGGCAAACATCAGCAGCGTGGCGATGGCGAAGCGCCAGACCAGATTGACCTCGTTCGACACCCCGCTGCCGACCTGAAGTTCGATGGCGAACCAAGATGCGCTCCAGGCGATGACCGTCAGCGCGTAAAGCCCGTAGTCGACGGGTTCGAAGGGGCGGTCGCGCGTCGTCATGCGCATTTCCACGTTAGCCGGTTCCGCGGCGCCGTTTGGTTCTCTTGTTACTGACATGCTGGCCAAGACTCTTCCGCTCACAAGACGCTTACAGCCCAGCTATCCGCCTTCGCCGCTTCTGAACCCAGAAGACGAGACCGAGCAACAACAGGGCCGGGATGGTAAACCAGTAGCGCGACGGCCGTTCCGCAGGGACTAGCACCTGGTTGATTTCGTCGCCGGGCTGCAGGCCGAATTTGGCCGCCTGGCTGCCCAGTCGCACGACACCGACCGTCACGCTCTCGCCAAGCGCGCTGACATCCAGGCCCGCAGCCTTCAGGCGTTCGGCCGGTGAATTTTCAGGCCCGAGCTGTAGCCGAACCAGCTTCGATATCTCATCGCCGTTGAGGTTCAATGTCGTCAGGCGCAAGCGAACCGCGCCTCCCTCGGCTGTCTCGTCGACGATACGGCTGAGTTCGGAGGCGGGTACTGCCCGATACGGTTCGCTCACCTGATCGAGCAACAATCCCGGCCTGAACAAGATGAAACAGGCCAGAAGCAACGCAATCGTCTCGTACCACCGGTTGCGCACGAGCATCCAATTCTGCGTCGCCGCTACAAACGAGATCATGGCCAGCGTCGATGTCACCACCATCGCGACGAAATCGAACGGACCTTCGAGATCGATCATCAGCAGTCCGGTGTTGAAGATGAAGATGAACGGCAGCAGGCCGGTACGGATCTCGTACGTGAAGCCCTGAATGCCGGTCTTCACCGGATCGGCGCCGGAAATTGCCGCAGCAGCATAAGCCGCCAGCCCCACTGGCGGCGTCACGTCCGCCATCAGCCCGAAATAGAAAACGAACATGTGGACGGCGACCAGCGGCACGGCAAGATCGTTCTGCGCCGCCAAATCGACGATGACCGGCGCCATCAAGGTGGCGACGACGACATAGCTTGCAGTGGTCGGCATGCCCATGCCGAGAATGATGCAGATCACCGCGGTAAACAAAAGCATGACGATGAAGCTGCCGCCCGAGATGAATTCGACCAGCTCGGTCATCACCAGCCCGATGCCTGTGAGCAGAACCGTGCCGACGATGATGCCGGCCGTCGCAGTGGCAATGCCGACCGTCGTCATGTTGCGTGCGGCGGCGGACAGGCCACCGACCAGATCGTCGAAACCGTGAAGCCAATGCCGTGCCAGCGCGCGGTCCTTGCGGAAAAAGGCGGTGAGCGGCCGCTGCGTCACGATCAGCGCCATCAGGGCGACAGCGCCCCAGAATGCCGACAGGCCGGGCGACAACTCCTCCACCATCAGGCACCAGATCAGCAGGATCACAGGCAGCAGAAAATGCAGGCCGGTGCGCGCCGTTTCGCCGAAGTGCGGAATCCTGACTATCTCGCCCTCCAGATCCTCCAGCGGCAGGTCGGGATAGCGCGCCCGGTAGGCGACAAGGCCGATGTAGACGACGATCAGCGCGGCAGTGATCATCCAGGTCGCGGCGGCGCCGAAAACGATCTTCGTCCAGCCAATGCCGTAATAGACAAGCCCTGCGAGGACGATGAAGCCGCATATGCCCATCAGCCCGCGCAGCGCACCCTGAAATGCGGAGTGCGTGCTGCGTGACGGCAGGCCCTTCATCCCCGTTTTCATCGCCTCGATATCGACGATGTAGAACAACGAGCCGTAGGTCAGCAGCGCTGGGTAGAAGGCGTGCTTCACCACCTCGGCATAGGAGATGCCGACATATTCCGCGATCAGGAACGCGGCCGCGCCCATCACCGGAGGCATCAGCTGACCATTGACGCCGGCCGCGCATTCGATGGCGCCCGCCTTCACCGCAGAATATCCGACCCGTCGCATCAACGGGATGGTGAAGGTTCCGGTGGTCACGACATTGGCGATCGACGAGCCGGAAATCATGCCGGTCAGGCCGGAAGCCACGACACCGGCCTTGGCCGGACCGCCGCGGTATTTGCCGAGCAGCGAGAAGGCAAGCTGGATGAAAAAGCCGCCGGCGCCGGCGCGTTCCAGCAATGTTCCGAACAGAACGAACATGAAGACGACGTTGGTGGACACACCGAGGGCAACACCGAAGACCCCCTCTGACGTCAGCCACATCTGCGAGGCTGCGCGCGATAACGTCGCGCCCTTGTGGCCAAGCAGGCCAGGAAGGTGAGGCCCGGCGAAGATATAGATCAGCATGATCGCCGCGATGACGGTGATGGCAGGCCCGACGGCGCGACGCGCGGCCTCGAGCAAGATGAGGACGCCGGCGATCGAGACGACAAGGTCAGCCGTAGTAGGAAGACCCGGCCGATGGGCGATATCGCTGTAAAAGACCAACAGATAGAGGGCGGACGCCGCCCCGGCGATGCCTAGCACCCAGTCGGGCAGCGGCACGCGGCTGCGCGACGAGGTCTTGAAGGCCGGAAACGTCAGCATCGCGAGAAACAGGGCGAAGGCCAGATGGACGGAGCGGGCGATGCCGTCGCTGACGACGCCGAAATTGAGCATGAACGGAAGGGGCGAGGCATACCAGAGCTGGAACAGCGACCATGCCAGCGATACGCCGAGGATCAGTTTCGCGGTGCGGCCGGTCGGCTTGCGCCCACCGGTGTCGGCCTCGGCGACGATCTCGCTGAGCTTGTCGATGTCGATAACGGGTTGGTCAGGCGCTGCCGCCCGCTGGCTTTGATCTGTCATCGTTCCCCACAATTATTTGCGATGCGAGGCGCCGTGGGCGCCTCGCATTGAAGGCCTCAGAGCCAGCCCTTCTCCTTGTAATAGCGCTCCGCGCCCGGATGCATTGGCGCCGATAGACCGGTCTTGATCATCTCCTTGGGATCGAGATTGGCGAAAGCCGGATGCAGTTTCTTGAAGTCGTCGAAATTTTCGAAGACCGACTTCACCAGTTCGTAGACCACCTCATCGGGCGTTCTGGCATTCGTCACCACTGTCGCGCGGACGCCGAATGTCGTCACGTCGTCCGGATTATTGGCGTACATGCCGCCCTTGATGGTGGCGACCGAATAGTACGGATGAGCTGCCAACAGCGCATCCACTGCCGGACCGGTCAGCGGGATGAGTTTGGCGCCACAGGCCGTGGTCGGATCCTGGATCGCGGCGGAAGGATGACCGACGCCGTAGAAGAACCCGTCGATCTTGTTGTCGCACAGCGCGCTGCCCTGCTCGTCCGCCTTCAGCTCCGCGGCAAGCGAGAAATCGCCGAGCGTCCAGCCCATCTGCTTGAGCAACTCCTCCATGGACGAGCGGGTGCCTGACCCGGGATTGCCGACGTTGAAGCGTTTACCTTTGAAGTCCTCGAATTTGGTAACGCCGGCGTCCGGCCGCGACAGCACGGTAAACGGCTCGGGATGGACGGAGAACACGGCCCGCAGATCCTTGAACGGCTTGCCGTCGAAATTTCCGGCCCCCTCGTAGGCCTGGTACTGGACGTCCGACTGGGTCAAGCCGAAATCGAGGTCCCCGGTCTGGATGGAGTTGACGTTGAAGACCGAACCGCCGGTCGACTCCGTCGAGCATCGGATGCCGGTTTTCTGCCGGTCCTTGTTCATCAGTCGGCAAATGGCACCGCCGACGGCGTAGTAGACGCCGGTGACCCCGCCGGTGCCGACCGTGACGAAGCGCTGCTCGGCTCCGACGGATGGCAGCGCCAGCAGCATGCAGGCCGCCGCGCCGATCAGGGTTTTCATCGAACTGTACATGGTTGCTACCTCTCTGGTGGGTGTCCCGGCCCGTCGCCGATGACGCGTTGGAACTGGTTTGAGGCGGTCCGCGTCGTGCGGGTCAGGCCGCTGAAGCGATCGCAGCGTCGATCGCCTCGCCGAGCCGTTCGACGATCCGATCGATATCCTGTTTGGAAATGATGAAAGGCGGCGCCACAAGCACATGAACGCCCCGCACACCGTCAATCGTCCCGGCCATCGGATATATCATCAGGCCGCGGGCCATTGCTTCGCGCTTGATGCGGGCGTTGAGTTCAAGCCTCTGGTCGAACGGTTCCTTGCTGGCGCGATCAACCACCAGCTCGATTCCCCTAAATAGCCCCCGCCCGCGAATGTCGCCGACGTGATGGTGGTTATCGAAGCGTTGGTGCAGGCGTTCGTCCAGCTGCGCGCCCATTGCGCTGACGTTGTCGAGCAGACGGTCACGCCGGATGACCTCCTGCACGGCAAGGCCGGCCGCCGCTGCCATTGGATGCCCCATATAGGTATGTCCATGCTGGAAGAAGCCCGAGCCTTGGGCAAAGGTGTCGAAGATATGCCGGCCGAGCAGCACCGCGCCAATCGGCTGGTAGCCACCGCCGAGTCCCTTGGCGATGGTCAGCAGGTCGGGAGCGATGCCGTCCTGCTCGCACGCATGCAGCGTGCCGGTACGGCCCATGCCGCACATCACCTCGTCGAGGATGAGCAGCACGCCGTAGCGGTCGCAGATCGCGCGAATGTGCTTGAAATAATCGGCGACCGACGGCACGGCGCCGAGCGTGGCACCCACCACCGGCTCGGCGACAAAGGCGATGACCTCGTCCGGGCCGAGTTCGAGGATCTTGTCTTCGAGCTGCTGGGCGGAGCGCGCCGCATAGGCTTCGTCGCTTTCGCCATGCTTTTGATAGCGATAGGCGTAACAGGGGTCGATATGGTGGGTCTCGATCAGCAACGGCCTGAACTGGGCGCGCCGCCATTCGTTGCCGCCGGTGGCGAGAGCGCCGAGCGTATTGCCATGATAGCTCTGCCGACGTGCGATGAGATGGCGCCGTTGCGGCTCACCTTTCTCGACAAAATATTGCCTGGCCATCTTGAGCGCGGCCTCGACCGCCTCCGAGCCGCCGCTGACCAGATAGACATGGTCCAACCCCTTCGGCGCGTCCTCGACCAGCCGATCCGCCAAGCGCTCTGCCACCTCGGTGGTGAAGAAGCTGGTGTGGGCGTAGGCGATGCGGTCAAGCTGGGCGTGCAGTGCAGCGATCACGTCGGGGTGGCCGTGGCCGAGACAGGACACGGCGGCGCCGCCCGACGCGTCGATATAGGACTTGCCCTCGGCATCGAACAGTTCGATGCCTTGGCCGCGAGCGGCGACCGGCAGCGTCGAGTGGATGGTTCGATGAAGAATGTGTGTCATCGACGGTCCCTTATAGGCATTTTCTTCGGCGGACGCTGGTTCAGATGGGTCTTGAGGGCGGCGCCCTGCTCATCGAAACGTCGCAGCGACTCAACAGCGCCCTCGCCTGCCTGCCCTGCGACAAGAGCACCGAGGACCTCAGCAACGATGAAAGCTGGCGTCATGGTGTGGAAAAAGGACGGGCTGCCGGTCGGCACGACGACCAGGTGATCGGCAAGCAGCGCCAAGGGCGCTACCCCGCTGTCGGTGATCGCAATGACCGGTACGCCGCGGCTGGCAGCGTACTCGACGAGCTCGATGGTGAAGCGCGTGTAGGGCAGGACGCTGGCGGCGATCAGCACGTCGTCCTTTGTCGCATGGGCCAGAGCGTCACCGTCGGTTCCGCCGATTCCGTGCAGCAGCACTGACTTCTCGCCGATCAGCGACAGGATGTAATGCAGATGCCAGGCGACTGCGTGGCTTGAGCGCAGGCCGAGGCAATAGACGCGTCTTGCCGCACTCAGCGCCCTGGCCGTCTCGACCAGACGGTCGATCGACCTGCCTTCGGCGAGATGGGCAAGCTGGCTGGAAATCGAATCCAGAATATCGGCCGCCAGCGCGTGGTCGCCCTTGAGCTTTTGGCTGGCCACCTGAAGGCCCGCCTTGCCGGCGAAACCGATTTCGCCGTCCCGGATCGCGGCGGCGTAGATATCGCGTACCGCCTCGTAGCCATCAAGGCCGAGATGCTGGGCCAGCCGCGTCATCGTCGCCGGCTGCACTCCTGCGTGCCGGGCCTGCTCGCGCATCGACAACAGCGCGACATCATACGGCTTATCAAGGACATAGCGCGCGGCGGACCGAAGCTGCGCCGACATGCCGTCGAAGGCAGTGACGATCTGTCCAGCAAGCTCTTCCTGGTCCATGGATATTGCTAGCTCGCCAGACCAGCGATTGCAACGTCTGTTTCAGTGTGGTCAAAGATTGATTCATATGAATCTTGTCACTCACAGAACGTCCCGATGAAGCCGGCCCATGGTCTCGACCGCATCGCCATAGCCGTCGCGCCGAACGGGGGACGTCGCAGCAGGGCAGACCATCCGGCGATTCCGCTGACACCAGCCGAACTTGCGAGGACGGCCGCGGAATGCGCCGATGCCGGTGCAGCTATGATCCACGTCCATGTCCGCGACAGAAGTGGCAATCATCTGCTCGACGCCGACGCCTACCGCCAGGCGATCGCCGCCATCCGCGGTGCTGCCGGCGACCGCTTGGTAATCCAGATCACCTCCGAGGCGCTCGGTATCTATTCGCCGGCTCAACAGATGGCCGTCGTACAAGATGTGAAGCCGCAAGCTGTCTCCCTGGCGCTTCGCGAAATCGTTCCTGATGCCGGATCGGAACTCGCCTTCGCGCGCTTCATGGCCTGGCTGCACACCGAGGGGGTTGCGCCGCAGATCATCCTCTATTCGCCCGAGGAGGCCGTCAGGCTTGCGGACATGCAGCAGCGCGGACTGATCACCTGGGCAAGCATACCGGTTCTCTACGTGCTAGGCCGCTACACGCCGGGACAGACGTCCGTTCCTGCCGATCTCCTGCCATTCCTCGCGGCGAACATGCCGCGCTTCGACCATTGGAGCGTGTGCGCCTTCGGCCGCTACGAAGCGGCGTGCGTGACCGCCGCCGCATTGCTTGGCGGCCATGTCCGGGTCGGCTTCGAAAACAATCTTTTCCTTCCGGACGGCAGCATAGCCTCGTCCAACGCCGAACCGGTAGCGACGGTCGCACGCATACTCGCCGACTGCGGCGTCAAGATCGCCTCGGCCGCCGAGTTGGCCGCTCAATGGAACGCGCCGTTTCGTTCCATATGACAAACCAAAGCCTATTTTCGGAGGCAAGCTCGCGTAAGGCAGATAGAGGCGGCTGCAATGTCATTCGCCGACGCGTCCCCGCCCGCGGCGCGGCGATTGCAACAACAGTGCCGGTCGTTGTAACCATTCCGGCCGCTTGATTTTGGAGGAGACGCAGCATGGACCGATTCACCGGCGGTTGCCTGTGCGGCAACGTCCGAATTGTCGCGTCGGGGCGCCCATACCGGGTCGGCCTTTGTCACTGTCTCGACTGCCGCAAGCATCATGGCGCCCTTTTTCACGCTTCCGCGATATTTCCTGAGGATGCGGTGACGATCGACGGCGAAACACGCGACTACGCCGGGCGGTTTTTCTGTCCCCGCTGCGGCTCCTCCATTTTCGCACGCACGGCAGACGAAATCGAAGTAAACCTGGGGTCCCTGGATGCGCCTGACCAGCTTATGCCAACCTACGAAAGCTGGATCATCCGCCGCGAGTCCTGGCTGCCGCCGTTTCCGCTCACGAGACGGTACGAGCGCGATCGTGACGCCACGGGTCGCTTTGAGGAATAGGCCGCACGAACGGTGCGGCTCATTCCTTGCTGCCGTCCTCGGTGTAAACCGCAAGCTCGTAACCATCCGGGTCAGCGAAATGGAAGCGCCGGCCGCCGGGGAAGCCGTAGATCGGTCTGACGATCTTGCCTCCCGCCTGTTCGACACGCTTGACCGTTCCCGGCAAATCCTCGGCATAGAGAATGACGAGCGGGCCTCCTCCGGACCTCGCTGGGCCAGCAGCAAAGCCACCTGACAAGCGCCCGTCGTTGAACTCGCAATATTGTGGGCCGTAGTCGGTGAAGGTCCAGCCGAACGCCTTTCCGTAGAAGTCGCGTGACCGCTGAATGTCTTTCACGTTGAATTCGACGTAGTCGATCCGTTGGTCGTTGTTGTTGCTCATGACGCGTACCTCTCGTGTGATGTACGACGCGGAAAGATAAGCACGCATCTCGCTTGCCGGATTGAACAAAACGGCCATCGACGTATGAGCCGCACACGGCGCCGCCGATGGCGATGCACGTGACATCATCCCTCACCTGCCCTCGTCGGTCCGGCCGGAAGAAAACGACCGATTCTTGCAACCGTTCTCGATTGGAAGACGTTGTCGGTGGTGCAGATTATTGCCTCGACCGACGGCCGGGCGAGCCGCTGCGCCGTAGGTTCACCGCCGCTAATCCGAAGGGGAGCGAGATGAGCGATCCCGTCCCAGCGCAGGCAACGGGTTCATTTCAGCAACGTCCAGCGTCGGCGCGGCTTCACGGGAGCTTTGCTTCTGTGTGGGTGCATCGAATGGACCCGGCGGGCTCACCGCCGATCGTCATCATGCCCGACGCAACGATCGATTTGCAATGGATCGGAGGCAGCTTGCGAATTGCCGGCCCCGACAAGGAGCCGCAGACCGAGGTTCTGGCGGCGGACGAGGTCGTGATCGGCTTGCGCTTCCATCCTGCCGCGGCGGCGGCATGGCTCGGCGTGCCCCAAATCGAGCTGGTCGGCAAGAGGCTGTCGCTCGACGATTTGTGGGGCGCGCGAGCTCGCCGCCTCGCCAGTTGCGTGCGCGCCAGCGACAATCTCGAGGATCTGGCCTGCTCGCTCCAACAGGTCCTCGCCGAGGAGGTGGGCTCCCGCGCGCCGGACGTTCCCATGCAGGCGGCATATCGCTTGATCGAGCGCGGGCCGCCACCCGACGCGCCGCTCGTCCCTTGGTTGATGCGCGCGCTCGAGATGAGCGAAGGACATTGCGCCGGCGCTTCGACGAGAGCTTCGGCTATGGCCCCAAGACGCTTGACCGTATCCTCCGCTACCAGCGCTTTCTGCGGCTTTCGAGCCACTCCAACAGCTCCACCGCCATGCTGGCTGCCGAGGCGGGCTATTCCGATCAGGCGCATCTTGTCCGAGAGAGCCGCCGTCTGACGGGAGGCACCCCGCGACAGATTCATCACCTGCTGCACAACGAGTGAAACCTCGGTGCGTTCTTCGACTTGGCGGCACGCTTTTGGCCGTTTTGTTCAAGTCCTCACTGTCGCCCGACTTTATCCTGGTATTTCCGACAACCAGAGGAGACTGCCATGAAACCGCGCATTTCGGTTTTGACCATCGCTGTCGCCGACCTCGAGAGTTCTCTCGTGTTCTACCGCGACGGTCTCGGCTTGCCGACGGAAGGGATCATCGGCCGCGAGTTCGAGCATGGCGTCGTCGCGTTCTTCACGCTGTCCGGCGGGTTGAAGCTCGCGATCTGGGCTCAGGACGACCTCGCCTACGACACCGGCCTGCCCAAGGCGCCGATTACCTCGACCTCGTTCACAATCGGCCACAACGTTGTGCGCCGCGAAGAAGTCGATCAAGTGATGGATGAGGCCGCCCGCGCCGGAGCCGAGGTCATCAAGCCTGCCCGGGACACGTTCTTTGGCGGATATGCCGGATACTTCCGCGACCCGAACGGACATCTGTGGGAGGTCGTCTGGAACCCCGCCAACATACCGAGTGAGGATCCTCTTTAAGGGCGGCGCGGGCCTGCAGCATCGAACCGCGTCAGTCATCCCGGTGCTGGCAAATTGTGTCGGCACCGGGCGGGCGGCCATGCTTTCCTCAGAAACGAAGCCAGTTCGACGGCGGACCACCAGCACAATCTTAAGCGCTGACTATGTTGCTCTATCCAGATTCGCCTCGCCTGCATGACGCATCATGCGGCGAAAGCTCATTGAAATATGCGCCCGCCTTATGTGTCCTATGGACTCCCAGTCGCCGATCTCGGCGGCGGCAAGGACCTCTTCCATTTCGCGGCGGAACGCGGTGAACTCCTCGACAAGGCCCAGTTGCGGCATCATCTTTAGGACGACGCGCGCGACCTGAAAATACAGGCGCTCGCTGATCTCGCGCAGCGGCTGGTTGCCGGTCATTGCCGTGAGCTCGTAGAAAAAATCCATGTTGAGGCGCAGGAAAGCGCGCTGGTCGGGATTGAGTATATCGGCATCGCAGCGCGCGATGAGCGCCCGTATCCGGTCGAGGTCGTCCGCCGTGCGTGGGATCGGCGAAAGCTTGCCGACGAGGAGCGCCAGCTCAAGACGCAAATGATAGACCTGCTGCAATTCCTCGATGTCGACGTCGGTGACGATCGTGCCGACGCCGTGGACGGATTGAACCAGACCCTCGGATTCGAGGCGCGCCAGGACACGCCGGACCGGCGTGCGGCTGATCTCGAATTCCTGGGCAAGTTCTTCCTCGGACAGATGGCTTCCCGGCGCATAGTCGAGCAGGCAGATGCGGTCGCGCAATATCCGGTAAATGCGCTCGAACCGCTCCCGTGCCGAGAGCGGGCGCGGCGGCGCGGCGGTCACCGTCGTTGGCAGCCTGTCATCCGTCTCAAGCGTCATCCAGCCTCCAGGACAGCGTGCAGGAACTGCCGCGTCCGCTCGTTCTTGGGCGCGCCGAACAACTCGCTTGGCGGCCCCTGCTCGCAGATCTTGCCGGCATGGAAAAAGCAGACGCGATCGGAGAATTCCCTGGCAAATCCCATCTGGTGGGTGACCATCAGCATGGTGAGGTCATGTTCCCTACCGAGTTTTCGGATGACTTCAAGCACTTCGCCGACGAGTTCGGGGTCGAGTGCCGAGGTCACTTCGTCGAACAGCATGATCTTGGGCCGCATGGCGCAGGCGCGGGCGATGGCGACACGCTGCTGCTGGCCGCCGGAAAGCTGCGAGGGATAGTGGTCCTTCTTCTCCGACAAACCGACCATGTCGAGCAGCTCGGCAGCACGCGCCTCGGCATCGGGCCGCTTCATGCCGAGCACGGTTATCGGGGCCTCGATGCAGTTCTGGATCGCCGTCATGTGCGGGAACAGGTTGAACGACTGGAACACCATGCCGATCTTGGCGCGGATCTTGCGGATGTGGGCGAGATCGGCGGGAACAAGCTTGCCGTTCCTCTGCATGTGGGTGAGCGGCTGGCCTTCGACCCAGATGACGCCGTCATTGATCGTCTCCAGCGTCATCAGCATGCGCAGCACCGTGGTCTTGCCGGAGCCGGACGGCCCGATGATGGAGACCTTCTCGCCGCGTGCTATTTCCAGATTGAGCCCGTCGAGAACGGTCAGCGCGCCGTAGCGTTTCGAAACATTGTCGAAGCGGACCATCGGTTGTTCCGTCATCGCATGGTCCTCCGGTTGAGCAGGCCTTCGAGGGAGCGAATGAGCGCGGCAGAAACCAGGCTCATGGCAAGGAAGAACAGGCCGACCAGCGTCATCGGCTCAGTGTAGCGGAAGGTTTCGGAGCCGATGATCTTGGCCGTCTGCATCAGCTCCAGCACGGCGATTGCGGAAAGCAATGGCGTCTCCTTGAACAAGGCAACCAGATAGTTGCCGAGCGCCGGAACGATCGGCGGGATCGCCTGCGGAATGATGATGTCGCGGAACGTCGTCCAGGCTGACAGATTGAGTGCGACCGCGGCTTCCCATTGGCCACGATGGATGTTGTCGAAACCGGCGCGATAGACCTCGGAACAATAAGCAGCGTAGTGGATGCCGATGGCAAGCACCCCGGCGGTGAAGGCGTCGCGCACGACACCGAATTTCGGAAAGACGAAATAAAGAAAGAATATCTGGATCAGCAGCGGGGTCGACCGGATCAGTTCGACCAGCACCGAAATCGTCCAGCCGGTCCACGGCACGGCGATGCGGACGACCGCCAGCACCAGGCCAAGCGAGGCGGCAAGCGCAAACCCGATCAGCGTCGCCTCGATGGAAACGATGGCAGCGCGGGCGAGCACCGGCAGGATTTCAAAAGCAAATGCCCAGTCCCAGATCATGCTGCCTTCCCCCGCGCCAACCCGAGCGAAGCCCGCCTTTCGAGAAGCCGCATGCCGATGGTCACAACCAGCGACATTGCCAGGTACATCAAAAGGACGAGGGTGAAGATCGGAATGGTCTTGAACGTGTTCTGGTTCATTTGCTGCGCCTTGAACGCGAGATCCGAAAGCGTGATCAGCGAGACCAGCGCTGTCGATTTCAGAAGTTCGATGAACAGATTGCCCCAGGGCGGGATCATCGCGACAAAGGCCTGCGGCAGGATTATCCGGCGCAACATCTGTGGGCGGCTCATGTTCAATGCCGTACACGCTTCCCACTGCCCGCGGGCGACGGACAGGATCGCGCCGCGCACGCACTCCGATCCGTAGGCGCCGACATTCAGGCCGAGCGCGAGCACCGCCACAACGAATGCGTTGATCGTGACGCCGAATTGCGGGAGCACGAAAAACAGCCAGAACAATTGCACCAGTGCCGACGTTCCGCGGAAGATCTCGACGTAAACCGTGGCCAGCCATCTGAGCGGCGTCGGGCCGTACATCCTTGCAAGTGCTGCAAGTACGCCCATGATAATTGCGAGCAGGCTGCCGAGGACGGCGATCTCGACCGTCAGGACCGCGCCTTGCAGCAGCCCCGGCATGAACACTCTATAGCTTTCCTGTGTTGCCAACGCGCCGATCACGACGAGCGCGATGACCAACATGGCAATGAGCGTACGGATTCCCATGCGATTCCCCCGGGAAAAAAGGGCGGCGCTTTCGCGCCGCCAGCAGTTGGGAACCTATTTGCCAGCGCAGAGCTCCGCGGTGGTCTTGTTGGGGAGATAATCCTTGCCGAAGCCGAGTGGCTCGACCAGCGCGATATGCTCCGGCGAACCGATGAACTTCTTCAGCTCGGCATTGAACGCCTCCAGCAGGTCCGTGTCTTCCTTGCGGAAGCCGAAGCCACCATGGCCTTTCACCGATTTGCCGCCAACCTCGCCGAAGGGCTTGGTCGATTCGACGCCGTCGGCTTTCTTGGCCATGTCGGCGATCGAAAGAGCGGTCAGCGCGGCAGCATCGGCGCGGCCCGACTGGACGGCGGCGACCAGGCTTGACTGGTCGGGCAAGGAGACAATCTGCCCACCGGCAACGCCCGCGTCCTTGGCGAAGCCGCCTTCGACGGCGCCGGCCATCACGGCAAGCTTGAGATCCGGATTGTCCTTGATGCTGGAAAAATCCTTGATGCCTTTCGGATTGCCTTTAGCCACCAGCATAGCCTCGCCGATGCCGTAGGACGGCTCGGAGTAGTTGATTTCGGCGCAGCGCTTTGGAGTGATGAACATGCCGGCTGCGATGATGTCGAAGCGGCCGGCCTTGAGGCCTGGAATGAGCGAGCCGAATTCGGTCAGCACGCCGTCAACCTGCGGGATGCCCATCTTGGCGAGCACCGCCTTGGCGACTTCCGGCGCCTCGCCGGTCAGCTTGCCGTCTGGCGTGGCGTAACCGAACGGCGCCTCGTTGGCGAAACCGACACGGATGTAGCCGTCCTTCTTGGCCCGTTCGAGAGTGGTTTCCGCGTGAGCGGACAGCGACGTCAATGACGTCGCGGCGAGCGCGATGCACGCAGCCGCTTTCACGACCATGCGGCGCGATATCGATGATTTGAGCATGCTTTTCTCCCATTGGACAACTGTGGATGGTTCCCAGGGCGCGGCCTTCTTCGAGGTCGACGCCTGCTTAATAAGACGTATACAACTGCCCTAGACATTTCGCAAGCAGAGATATAGAAACCATCAAAATTCGGCGATAATTCCTAGTTAGCCAACAAATTGACGTCGAGTTGTGCACAATTTGGCCTGTTTACCCATGTTGATCAAAGGGCAAGCAGCGTACCTGGAAGGCAGGATTTCGGTGGCGACTGCGAACGGGTTCGGGACATTCACGCAAGCGGAGTACGGGCAGCGCCTCGCCGGCGTGAAGACACGCATGCAAAAAGCCGGCTTTGATCTCATCGTCTGTCAGGATCCAGCCAACATGTGCTGGCTGACCGGCTATGACGGATGGTCGTTCTACGTTCCGCAGTGCGTCCTCGTCCATCTGGAGGAGGATCGGCCGATCTGGTTCGGCAGGGCGCAGGACGCCAGGAGCGCACGCCTGACCACCGGCCTGCCCGAGACAAACATCGTGCCGTTCTCGGAACGGCTGGTGCAGCAGCCGGTCGAACACCCCTATGACGAACTCGCCCGACTGATCCGGTCGCGCGGCTGGGGAAAGGCCCGCATCGGCGTCGAGATGGACGCGCATTATTACACTGCGCGCTGCCACGCCCACCTTGTCGAGGGGCTGCCCGACGCGCACTTCGCCAACAACCACGATCTTGTCAACTGGGCGCGGCTGGTCAAATCCGAAGCCGAGCTGGTGCTGATCCGCGAGGCGGGTGCGATCTGCACGCATGCCATGAACCGTGCCATAGAGAAAATGCGGCCCGGTGTGCCTCAGAACCACGTCATTGCGGAAATCTATCACGCGCAGATCATCGGCGTGCCCGGAGCGGGCGGCGACTATGCCGCGATCTGTCCGCTGATGCCCGTTGGCGAGGGCACCGGCACGCCGCATCTGACGTGGTCCGACGCGCCGCTGCCGGACAGCGGCCTCGCCATTCTGGAGATCGCCGGCGTGCGCCGCCGCTATCATGCGGCGCTGACCCGGACGGTACATTTCGGAAACCCGCCGCAAGCCATCCTCGACATGGCCAAGGCGATCGTTGAGGGCGTCGACGCTGGCCTCGAGAAGGCGCGCCCCGGCTACACCGCCGAAGAGGTGGAAGCCGCCTGGCAGGCGGTGTTGAGGAAGAACGGGCTGAAGAAGGAAAGCCGCGTTGGCTATCCGGTCGGGCTCGCATACCCGCCCGATTGGGGTGAACGCACCGCAAGCCTTCGTCCCGGCGACACTTCCGAGATGCAGCCTGGGATGTGCTTCCATTTCATGGCCGGCGTCTGGCTCGACGATTTCGGCATCGCCATCTCGGAATCGTTCGTCGTCACGGAACGCGGCGGCGAACGCCTCTGCGATGTGGCGCGCGAACTCATCGTCATCGACTGACATGGCAGCCGGGAAACCGGCTGCCGAAAAGAACCATGCCCGCCACCAAGCCGGCAACAAGCACGAGGACGCCCGATGGACCGCAATCCGTTTTCCGAAGCCGAAATCGCCGGCCGCTTGGCAAAGGTCCGTACTGCACTGGTTGAGAGCGAGCTCGACGCAGCGGTTTTTGCCTCGCCGGAGAACGTCTTCTATCTCACCGGCCTCGACCACTGGGGGTATTTTGCCCCTCACCTGCTGATCGTCCCGCTCCGGGGAAAACCTGTCCTGGTCACCCGCTCGATGGAGAAGGTGACAATCGAGAAGCAAGTGAAGGCAGCGGAATTCCGTGGCCACTCCGACAGCGAAACGGCGGCCGACCTTGCCGCGCGGGTGCTTGCAGAGCTCGGCTTGTCCGGCAAGCGGATCGGCCTCGAATACTGGACGGCTGGCCTCAGCCATGGGCTTGCCGTTGCGCTCCAGACTCAGGCGGACGCCAAATGGAGCGATGTCTCCGGTCTTGTCGATAAGATGCGGCGGGTGAAGAGCGCCGAGGAACAGGCGCTGATGCGGCGTGCCGCCAAGGTGACGGACGCCGCTGCCGGCGCCGCGATCGCAGCGATCTCGGACGGCGCCTCCGAACAGGAGGTCGCGGCCCAATGTGTTGCGGCAATGATCCGCGCCGGCGGTCATGCGCCGGGCTTCGGACCGTTCATCCGCCCGGCCGCGCGCCTGGGTGAAGAGCACACGACCTGGGGCGACGGGATTTACCGCAACGGCGAGCCGGTCTTTGTCGAACTGTCCGGGTGCATCTCGCGCTACCACGCGCCGCTCGGCCGGCTTGTTCGCATCGGCCACATCAGCGACGAAGATGCCAAAATGGCGGAGGTGACCGCCAAGGCGTCCAACGCGGTCATCGAGGCGCTGCGGCCGGGCGCCAAGGCGCGCGATGTCTACGCCGCCTGGCAGGCCGTCGCCGACGAGGCCGGCCTTTCCCACTATCGCCGCCATCACTGCGGTTACCTCGTCGGCGCCGGCCAGCCGCCGTCATGGACCGGCGGCAATTCGGTGACCGGCTTGAGGCACGATTCCGACCTCGAGATCGAGACCGGGATGAGCTTCCACATCCTGTCGTGGCTGATGGGAACGGGTCGCGGCGACGACTTCGTCTCCAACACGGTGCTGTTGACCGATGCGGGTGCCGAAGTGCTCACCCGCACGCCGGCCGGCCCGATCGTTCGATAGGCCGCACGCATGGCGCGCTACTCGGCATTTTCGGTTTTCCGCAACGCGCTGTCCGGCCAGAAGAATTGGCAGCGCGCCTGGCGTGCGGCGGAGCCAAAACCGTCCTATGACGTGATCGTCATCGGCGGCGGTGGACACGGCCTCGCCACCGCCTTCTACCTCGCCGAGAACCACGGTATCCGCAACGTCGCGGTGCTCGAAAAGGGTTATGTCGGCGGCGGCAATGTCGGCCGCAACACCACCGTCATCCGCTCCAACTACCTGCTCGACGGCAACACCCAGTTCTACGAATTCTCGATGAAGCTCTGGGAGGGCATGTCGCGGGCGCTGAATTTCAACGTCATGTTTTCTCAGCGCGGCCAGCTCGTCACAGCGCATTCGGCCGATCAGCTCGACGGCTTCAGCCACCGCGCCAACATCATGCGGCTGAATGGCATCGATGCCGATATCCTCGACCGCGAAGAGGTGCGCCGGCTGGTGCCTTACCTCGATTTTTCCGACACCGCCCGCTTCCCGATCCACGGCGCCATCTTCCAGGGCCGCGCCGGCACGGCGCGCCATGACGCCGTCGCCTGGGGCTATGCGCGTGCCGCCGATAACCATGGCGTGGACATCATCCAGAACTGCGGGGTGACAGGCTTTGTCCGTGACGGCGACAGGATCGTCGGCGTCGAAACGACGAAAGGCCGGATCGGCGCCGGCAAGGTCGGCCTCGCTGTTGCCGGTCATACATCCGTGCTCGGCGCCAAGGCCGGCCTGGAACTGCCGATCGAAAGCCACGTCCTGCAAGCCTTTGTCACCGAGCCGCTGAAGCCGCTGGTAGATCACGTCGTCGCTTACGGGGCCGACCATTTCTACGTCAGCCAGTCCGACAAGGGCGGGTTGGTCTTCGGCGGTAATCTCGACGGCTACAATTCATACGCCCAGCGCGGCAATCTCGGCGTCGTGCGCGAGGTGGCGGAGGCGGCCATTGCGCTGATGCCGTGCATTTCGCGCGTCCGCCTGCTGCGCCACTGGGGCGGCGTCATGGACATGACTCCCGATGCCAGCCCGATCATCTGCCCGACGCCGATCGACGGCCTCTATCTCAATGGCGGCTGGTGCTATGGCGGCTTCAAGGCAACGCCGGCTTCCGGCTGGTGCTTCGCCCACACGATCGCCAACGGCAAGCCGCATCCCTTGGTCGCTGCCTACGGGCTCGATCGTTTCCGCACCGGCCACACGCTCGATGAAGCCGGTGTCGGCCCTTCGGCCTGGCTGCAATAGGAGGCGGGACAAAATGCTGCGCATCGAATGCCCCTGCTGCGGCCCGCGTGACCACGACGAGTTCCGCTATGGCGGCGATGCCTCGGTCACGCGTCCGGCCCATGACGATCCCGATCCCGAGGCCTGGTACCGCTACGTCTATATCAGGACAAACCCGGCCGGCCCGCACCGTGAATACTGGCAGCACGTGACCGGTTGCCGGCAATGGCTGGTGGTCGAACGCGACACACGCAACCACGTCATCGCATCCGTCGACTTCGCCAGAAAATTGCGGGCCAGGAAATCAACTCTCAGGAAATCACCGGCATGAGTTCGAACCGCAAACGGCTGTCGGTGGGTGGCCGCATCGTCCGCGAGCAGCCGGTCGAGTTTACCTTCGACGGCCGCAAGCTGGCTGGATATCGCGGCGACACGCTTGCCTCCGCGCTGCTCGCCAACGGCGTCACGCTGGTCGGTCGCAGCTTCAAATATCATCGCCCGCGCGGCATTTTTTCCGCCGGGCCCGAAGAGCCGAATGCGCTGGTTACGCTCGGGAGCGCCGGCAGGCGCGAGCCGAACCTGCCGGCAACGACACCGGAACTCGCCGACGGCATGGTCGTGGAGAGTCAGAACCGCTGGCCATCGCTTGCCTTCGACGTGCAAAGCGTCAACGGGCTGTTGGCACCGTTTCTGTCCGCCGGCTTCTACTACAAGACCTTCATGGGCCCGACGCGCCGCGCCTGGATGTTCTACGAACATTTCATCCGCAAGGCGGCCGGCCTGGGTAGGGCCGGCACCAGCCCGGATCCCGACCACTACGAGGTTCGTCATGCCTTCGCCGATGTCGCCGTCGTCGGCGGCGGTCCGGCGGGATTGTCGGCGGCGCGAGCGGCCGCCGCGGCCGGCGCGCGGGTCGCGCTGATCGAGCAGGATTTCCTGCTTGGCGGCCAGCTTCTGGCGGAACCGTCCGACAGCGCAGCGGCCGCATGGCTGAAGCAAGCCGAGGCCGAGTTGGAGCGCTTCGAAACCGTGGCGCTGATGAAGCGGACGACCGCTTTTGGCAGCTATGACGGCAATGTGCTTGGATTGGTCGAACAGCGCGATCCAACCGATCCGCAGCCGAATGGCGAGACACGGCAAACGGTCACTATGCTGCACGCCCGCTCGATCGTTTTCGCCACCGGCGCCATCGAGCGGCCGATGGTGTTCTCGAACAATGACCGGCCCGGCGTCATGCTTGCCTCGGCCGCCCGGACCTATCTCAACCGTTTCGCCGTCCTGCCGGGCAAGAAAATCATTGTCGCCACCACCAATGACGGTGCCTGGCGCACCGCCTTCGACTATGCCGCAGCCGGCGCGGAGGTGACGGTTGCCGACCTGCGCGCCGTCCCGCCCGCAGCGCTTGCCGCAGAAGCCGCACGGCTCGGCGTGGTGGTGCGGGCCGCAGCGCGTATCGTCGACCTGTGCGGCGGCCATGCCGCCAGGCAAGTAATGCTCAACGGGCCGGAGGGCCAGTCCTGGACCGCCTGCGACCTGGTCTGCGTGTCCGGCGGCTGGTCGCCAACCGTGCATCTCACCTCGCACCTTGGTGTCAAACCTGTCTATCGCGACGACATCGGCGGCTTCGTGCCGGGCGCGTTTCCGGCCGACCGGTTCGGCGCCGGCGCGATGCTGGGGGCCTATACGACCGCCGCGGCCGTCGAGGACGGTCATCGCGCCGGCATCGAGGCGGCATCGTTCTGCGGCAAGTCGGCGCCGGCGCCCACTCCATCGAAACTAGATCTCGGCGAGACCGCCGCGGCCCCGCATCACGAGGTCCTGCCCGCTGGACGCGGAAAAGCCTTTGTCGATTTCCAGATGGATGTGACGACAAAAGACATCGAGCTCGCCCATCGCGAGGGCTATGAATCGGTCGAGCACCTGAAACGCTACACCACGCTCGGCATGGGCACCGACCAGGGCAAGACCAGCAATTTTCCCGCGATTGCTGCCATGGCGGCGCTGCGCAACGCAACAATCCCCGAGACCGGCACCACGACCTTCCGCCCGCCCTATACGCCGGTTGCCATCGGGGCGCTTGCCGGGCGCGCCGTCGGCCATCATTTCAAGCCGATCCGCCGCACGCCGATGCACGACTGGCACATGGCGAATGGCGCCGAGATGCTCGAGGTAGGGGTCTGGATGCGGCCCTATTTCTACCGGCAGTCGGGGCGCGACGTGAACGAGGCCCATGTCGCCGAAATGCGTACCGTACGTCAGGCGGCGGGCCTAATGGACATTTCCACCCTTGGCAAGATCGATGTCCAGGGCGCGGATGCGGCGATATTCCTGGATCGCGTCTACGCCAACGGCTTTGCCAAACTGGCGGTCGGCCGCGCCCGCTACGGCGTCATGCTGCGCGACGACGGTATCGTCTTCGACGACGGCACCACGACGCGGCTGGCGGAAAACCGGTTTTTCATGACGACCTCGACCGCCAAGGCCGCCGATGTGCTGTCGCGTCTCGAATTCCTGCTCGACACGGCCTGGCCTGATTTGCGTGTGGCAGTGACCTCGGTAAGTGACGAATGGGCGGCTATGTCGGTTGCCGGGCCAGCCAGCCGCGCAATCCTCAGCGCTGCTTTTCCTGATCTCGACGTCTCCGATGAGGCGCTTCCGCATATGGGGCTACTCGAAAGCGAGTGGGAGGGCCGTGGGCTCCGCATCCTGCGTCTGAGTTATTCCGGCGAGCGTGCTTACGAAGTCTATGTCGGCGCCAGTGCCGGTGAACAGCTCTGGAGCCGCTTGCTCGAAGCCGGCAGACCCTTCGACCTGAAGCCATACGGCGTTGAGGCGCTTGGCGCGCTACGCGTCGAAAAGGGCCATGTCGCCGGACCGGAGATCGATGGGCGCACGACGCTCGACGATCTCGGCCTCGGCCGCATGGTCGGCAAGCGCAGCGGTTTCGTCGGCGACGTCCTGCGAGGGCGCCCTGCCCTCCAGGCGCCCAACCGGCAGCGCCTCGTCGGACTGGAATGCATCGAGGACGGAAAACGGCTGCGCGGCGGCGCCATCCTGTTCCTGCCGGATGAGAAACCCTATGGCCATGGGCGCGGTCGCGTCACCTCCGTCACATTCAGCCCCGAACGCGGCCATTATGTCGGTCTGGCACTCCTTGCCGGGGATGTTGCGTCAGAAGGAAGCGAAGTTGTGGCGGTACATCCGATGAAGGCCGAAACGGTTCGCGCCCGCATTGTCTCGCCGGTATTCATCGACCCGCAGGGAGAACGGCTGCATGGCTAGCTTGACCTCTCGGGATTTCAGCCTGTCCGTGGCCGATTGCCCGCTTGTCCAGATCGAGGGCTGGGACGGGACACTGAGACAATTCGAAAAGAGCGTCTCGGCCTCGCTCGGCAAGAAACTTCCCGCTTCGGTCGGAGAGACGGTTCACCACAAGGGGCTTCTAATTATCCGCGTTGCACCTCGCCGCCTTTGGCTGGCTCTAGACGAAGGCACAGAAGTGCCAGCCCTTGTCGTCGACCCCGATCTCGGCTGTTCCGTTCCCCTTGGGGAAGGTCGTGCTCGTTTGAAAATGGCCGGCCCTGACATCGCAAGGCTTCTGTCCGGCCGCATTGCCGTCGACTGGCACGCGCCGACAGCCGCTCCGGGCCGCGCCGTACTGACATCCTTCCATCACGTGCCCGTGCTCTTCCTGCGCACCGGCGAGACCGCGTGCGAACTCATCGTGCCGCGAAGTTTTGCCCGCAGTCTCTCGGATTGGATTGCCGGCGGCTAGCCAATACCGGTTCCTCGGGTAGGGCCGGCTTTAGCGGCGATCCAAGCCGCCATCACGAAGCCTCCTACTCTCTTGCCGGCCAGTCTTGCAGAAGCGTAATCCCATGCTTCGGCGCGGCTGCTTTGAGCCGCTCGATATCGGCAGGCGTCGGCGGCCCGACCACCTCTCCCTTGCCGAGTTCATGGCCACCTTCGGCGAGAAACTGCTCGAACACACTTGGCGTGTCTATCAGGATATAGCGAACGAGCTGATTGCCGGGATTCATAAGCTGGTGCGGGATGCCCCGCCTCAAAAACATGCTCTCGCCGGGCGAGAGCGTTCGGACCACACGGTCCACAATTGCGGTCAACTGCCCTTCGATGACGTAGACCGTCTCGTTGTCATTCGCATGAACATGGATTGGCGTTTTCGTGTGCCCGTCGCTTCTGTTTTCGAAAAGACTTAACAAGCCTCCCGTCTGTTGGCCGGAGACCAGTCGCTTCATGACGATGCCTGCGAGCACGAATTCTTTTGGTTCAACATCCGCCATTGATCCAATCCTGCCAGGCACATCTGGAGGGCCGTCAAGCAGACGAACTGCGCCGCGACATCCGTCGAACGGGCTCATGCGTTCCCGGCCGCTGGAGTTTCCACTTCCAAGCTCCGTCCGCCTAACTGACGGCGAAGCTGCACCGGGCTGCCAGGCTCTCGCCAGGCCCAAGCACCGACAGTCCATTCCATTTGTCGATCGAACCGCGATTGTGAGCATCGACAGCATGACTGACCGGTTCAAAACAGAAGAAGTCGCTCTCGTCCGATGGCGAATAGACCAGGTAGAAATTCAAGGGCGATGAAGCTTCGACACGCAGGCTGCAACTGTGCTTCGGCCACCATATGGTAGCGACGCCGCTCCAACCGGCAAACAGATTGTTTATCCATCCACTCGGCAATACGGCCGGCACGTCGAAATCCCAATCGGGACGGGTTTTGATATCCACAAACCGTTCAGGGAGGTGGTTGGGCAGTTCGAGACAAACCTGCGAGGCCGGCGCATGAAGCGCGGTTCGTGCCGTTCTCGGGAACCATGGATGGATGCCAAGCCCGAACGGCAATCTGATCGACGCCCGATTGACGATGCGAAGCTTCAGCTCGAGCCCCTGTCCGGTCAGCGTGTAGCGCACCTCGGCGCGATATCGGTATGGGCCGGGTCCGTTGCTGATGAGCGACAGCTTTGCGTTGTCCTGCGCTACGCTGTCGATGTCCCACTCGCTCGAAAACCCATTGCCGTGAATGGGAAATGGCTCGCCTGCAACATTGGCTGGCAGTCCGTGGAATTTGGAATCGAATGTGAACCCGCCGCCCGAGATGCGATTTGACCACGGCAAAAGCAGGTTGCAGGCAAGGTCGAACGGGTTGCTGCTCCCGCCATCCGGCCATGGCCGGAAGAGCGGCACGCGCCCATAGTCCAGTCTGGCAAGACCTGCCCCAAGCGACGGGACGATTTCAGCGGACAGGTCTCCGCTTCTGATCTTGATCGTCGGGGCCATCAGTTCAGGCGGTGTCGGCCTTGGCAGCGGCGATCGGCTGTTGATGGCGGCCTTTGCGAGCCACTGCAAGAAGGTCGTTCGACGCGATGCCGATGAGCGCCTTCATCTGATCGTGAGCGTCGTCGGCCCTGCGCATCCTAATTGCCTCCAGCACGTCGCCATGCGCGCTCAGCGTCTGCTGGTAATTAGCGGTGGCCGATGTGGTCAGGCGGAAGGAGAAGCTGAGGGCGGCCGCAAGCATATTGCCGAGATTGGCGAATACCGGGTTGCGGCTGGCACGAAGGATGGCGGTATGAAACCTGACGTCGGCATCGAGACACGCAGCGAGATCGTCCTGCGGAGCAATGCGCATGGCTTCATACGCCGCTTCGATGACTGCGAGATCGCCTGACGTCGCCATCTTGGCCGCAAGTTGGGCGGCAGCGGGTTCAATGACCAGCCGCGCCTCGATCAATCCACGGACGAAATCGAGGTCAGGCTCGATATCGCGCATCCATTCCAGAACCTGTGCATCCAGCCTGTTCCATTCGCTCGACACGCGCACACGCGTCCCGGCCCGCTTGCGTGCCTCGATTAATCCTTTCGCCGAAAGCGTCAGAAGAGCATCGCGAAGCGCGGTGCGGCTCGCCCCGTAGATAACGCAAAGTTCGGCTTCCGTCGGCAGGACGGAGTGCTGGGCGTAGGAGCCGGCGAGGATGCGCTGTCCGAGATCGCGTGCGATGCGATCCTTGAGCGATGACGTGGTGCCATCTGCGGCAGGAATGTCCTGCTTGCCTTGGCCAGTCGAAGCGATCGCCGCGTCCATCGTCATGTCCTGTTCAAGTGGTACTCGGCAATTACCACAGCAAGTATCAGCAGCGAGCCCTTGGCAAGCAACTGATAGAAGGTTGGCACGGACGTCAGTATCATTCCGTTGTTGAGGACGCCAATGATGGCGACGCCCAGCAGCGCGCCGACGATCGTGCCCTTGCCGCCCTGCAAGGCGCAGCCACCCAGAACGGCCGCTGTGATGGCCTCGAGTTCCAGGCCTTGGGATCCGGATACGGGCTGCCCAGAGCCGGTACGGGCAGCCAACAGAATCCCGGCCAATCCGGCCGCCACTCCACTCATGATGTAGATGCCGACGCGGTAGCGGTTGATGTTGATGCCAGAGAAGCGTGCGACAACGGGATTGCCGCCCAGGGCATAGATGTTGCGGCCAACGATCGAGCGGGCAAGAAAGAGATGGAACACGATGGCGGTCAGCAAAAGTATCCAGATCAGCAGAGGCAGGCCGAGGATTCGTCCAATCCCGATGAAGCGGAAAGTCTCGCTGAAAATCGCGATCGATTGCCCATCGGACATGATGAACGCGATGCCGCGGAAGATCGCCATCGTACCGAGAGTCGCGATGACAGCGTTGACCCGCCCATAGGTGATGATGATGCCGTTCACGAGGCCGGCAAGACCGCCCAGGACCAGGCCGGCAAGAATGCCCACGGCGGGTGATCCGGTGGCCTGGATGGCCATTGCCGTCGATACTGTGGTCAGACCGACAATTGCGCCGACGGCAATATCAAGCCCGCCGGCGACAATGACCACGGTCTGGCTCATCGCCAGAACGCCCAGGATGGTGATGCCCAGACCGATGTTCAGCAGGTTTCGGCTCGAGAAGAACACGTCGCCTCTCAGGGTGCCGAAAATGAGCACGAGAATGGCGAGAGCAACAAGAAGGCTTATGTTGTGAATGCCGATGCGCTCTGCGATGCGCAAGGAAGAGCGCCTTTTGTCGGTTTGTGTTGTTGCTGTCCTGAGCTCAAGGCTGTTCACTGAATTTGCCCTCCAAGTGATGCTGCAGATTGAGGCATGGCATGTTTCAGGATCGTGGCCTCGTCGATGTCAGGGCGGGAAAGTTCGGCCGTGATCCGGCCTCCAGCCATGACAAGCACCCTGTCGGCGAGCCCGATCAGTTCCGGCATTTCCGAGGAAATCAGGATTATGCCGATGCCGCTGGCGGCGAGTTCGTCGATCAGGCGATAGATTTCCGCCTTGGCGCCGATGTCGATACCGCGGGTCGGCTCGTCGAGGATGAGAAGCATCGGCTGCCGCGCAAGCCAGCGCGCGAGAACGACCTTCTGTTGATTGCCACCCGACAGTTTGGAAACCTGTTCGTCGAGGTCGGGCGCCTTGATCGACATCTTTGCTGCAAGCGGTGAGACGATCTCCAGTGCCTTGCGCCGATTGAAGAAGCCGAAGATCGACGTTCTGTCGGGCACGCACAGCGAGGCATTGTCAAGAATGCTTCGGAACAGCAGCAGCGCCTCGTGCTTGCGGTCTTCCGGGGCAAAGCCGATGCCCGCCACGATCGCCGCATGCGGACTGTTAGGGCCAACGGGCACCCCATTCATCATTATGCTTCCGTCGAGACGCCTGTCATAGCCGACAATCGCCTTTGCCAACTCGGATCGGCCCGCACCCATAAGGCCGGCAATGCCGAGCACCTCGCCATGGCGGACCTTGAGGCTCACATCGGTGACGTGGTCGGTGGTCAGGCGCGTCACCTCCAGCAACGGTTGCCCCGATTGCCACGTCTCGCGCGTAAACAGATCTGCAATGTCGCGGCCGACCATGAGCTTGGCTATGGTCTGCTCGCTGGCACCGGCCGCGGGGGAATCATCGATCAGCCGGCCGTCCCGCAACACGACAATGCGATCCGCAAGGTCGATGACCTCGTTCAGCCTGTGAGAGATGTAGACGATCGAAGTGCCCTCTTCGCGCAGCCGGCGAATTACTGAAAACAGACGGCGCGCTTCGTCGTCGGTCAGCGACGAGGTCGGCTCATCAAATGCGATCAGCCGGCCGCCGGCACGGATGGCGCGCATGATTTCGATCATCTGGCGCTGTGCCGGACCGAGTGTGCTGCAGAGTTGACGCGGCCGCATATCCTGCTGCATGCCGAAGGTCGCAAGCACCTTATCGGTCTGCTCCTCGAGCCTGTGCCAGTCGAGCAGGACGCCTGCCAGCCGCGGCAGTTCGCCGACGAAAATGTTCTCGGACACGGTCAGGTTCGGAACGATCTCCGGCTCCTGATGGATGACGCGTATTCCGGCTCTGTGGCTGTCGCGCGGTTCGTTGAAAACGATCGGCGTGGCGCTATGCAGCACGGTGCCGGTGTCCGGTGCGAACACGCCCTCGAGAATTCGCATCATTGTCGACTTGCCGGCGCCATTCTCGCCAACCAGGGCAAGCACCTCTCCTGGCCGAAAGGCAATCGAGACATTGTCGAGCGCCTGCACGACGCCGAAGCGCTTCGAAATCCTATCGAGCGAGAAGAAATCCGATTGCATCAAAAGCTCATTCCCGAGGATCGATCCGTGTGTCTGCCGACGAACTGCCGGCCCGAAGAGCGTCATGCGCCCTGCGGCGCATGACGCATATCTGGTTCAATGGCAGAGCTTGGCTTTGTAGTCCGACGCAAAATTGTCGGCGGTGATGTATTCCGGGTCGGTGAAGGACTGAACGGGAAGCTTCGTTCCGTCCTTAATGGAGGCCAAGAGAATCTTCACCGCCAGCGCGCCATGATTTGCCGAATTGAGCCACATCGTGCCGCGGAAAGCCGAAGGCTTTCCCGATCCGAAGGCGTCGCAGGCGCGGCTCCCGTCGATGCCGATCCCCATGCCCTGGTCTGCGGAATAGCCGGCATTCTCCAGTGCTCGCGCACCACCCAGCACGCCATCATCGTTGCATGAATAGAATATCCAGTTCGTGACGCTGGGATTGGCCGTCAATGTGGTGGTCATCACATCGATGGCGTTGACCATCGTATTGTCGTAGGGGACACGAACGATGTTGCCCGGCTTGAAATCGGGCACCGCCTTCAGGAACGCTTCTTCCGCGCCCTTGTTGCGCTGCATGCAGGTATCGGCCTTGCGGTCCTCGATCGAGGCGATGCGCACCTCTTTGCCCGCCCAGCCCTCAGCCTTGTAGAGCTTGGCAAGCTCTTCGCCCACCCGCGCACCGATATTGTAGGCATTCATGCCGACATAGGGGACCTGGGTGCCATCCTGGTAGTAGATATCGTCGTCCACCGCCACCAAGGGAATTTTTGCGGCCTTTGCTTTCTCCGCGATGACCGGTCCCAGCGCCTTGTCGGGGACAACGATGGCGATGCCCTTCACGCCATCGCCGACCATCGTATCGAAGGTCGTGATCGTCAAATTGGCGTCGAACTGAACGTCCTGCGACACGAACGCGGCCCCTGCCGCCTCAGCCGCTTTCTTGGCGCCGCCGACTTCGGCGACGAACCATGGGTGGTCTCCCATCTTGTTGATGTAACCAATCTTGATGTCATCTGCGCTTGCTGCGCCACTCATCAGTCCGGCAGCCAGTGCCGCAAATGTCGCCAAAGCCTTTGTTGTGGTTTTCATGAAGATCCTCCCTGAGCTCAATGGTGGTTGCTAGTCGTGGTAGAGAACCGAGCGCCCACCATCGATGGTGATCGTCTCGGCATTTATGAACGGCGCTTCGTCCGAAGCGAGGAAAACCGCCGTCATTGCAACCTCGTCCGGCCGGCCAATACGCTTGGGCGGATGGAGGTCGTAGGCTCGCCGCTTCTCCTCGGCGGGGTTCGGGAATGTGTTCCAGTAGGCTTCCGCGATCGGCGTCTCGATATAGCCGGGGGCTATCGCGTTCACCCGGATGCCGCGTGCGGCATATTCGATGGCCAGCGAACGGGTGAGGCCCAAAAGTGCATGCTTGGCGACCGGATACGGGAACGTATGGGGAATGATCTGGAACGCGTGACAGCTCGCTATGTTGACGATGGACCCCGAGCCCTTCGCCAGCATCGTCGGCAAAACCGCCTTGGCGCAGAACCACGCGGCCTGGAGGTCGAGCTTGAGGCAGCGCTCCCATTCCTCATCCGGCATCATCAATGGTTCGTAGAAGACGTTGGCACCGGCATTGTTGACCAGAATGTCGACCCCGCTATAGGCCGTGATCGTCCGCGCGATCATGTCCGCGACTGCGGATGCTTCGGTGACGTCCGTCTCGATGAACAGGGCGTCCGCGCCCTGGGCACGCAATTCGTCGGCGACCGCTTTCCCGCTTGCCGCATTCAGTTCAGCAATGACGGTCTTTGCCCCATGTGTTGCAAAGGCGCGGGCGGTGGCAGCACCGATGCCTTGGCCAGCGCCCGTGATGATTGCGATCTTTCCTTGCAGCCGTCCTGCCATTGCATTCACCAGTCGACCACGGTGCCGTCCGGCATAACGGCGTTGCGGGCATGCAGCACTTCCTGCTTGAAGGGGTGGCGCGCGATCACGTCCTCATTGACGGTGACGCCAAGGCCCGGCAGTTCGGGCAGATCCCAGCGGCCGGGTTTACGCTGAATTGGCCACATGACGACGTCGTCGTACCAGGCGACGGCACCGGACATCTCCTCCTGAATGACAACGTTTGGCGTCGATATGCCGAAATGAAGAGCAGCCACACCGGCGATCGGACCGAGCGGGTTGTGCGGTGCAAGGCCGATGCCTGCGGTTTCCGCCATGGCCGCGATCTTCTTTGCCTCGAGCAGACCGCCAGTGTGGCAAATATCAGGCTGGGCAATGTTGAAGGCGCGGGCTGCGATCGAGTGTGTGAATTCGCGGCGCCCGATCAGCCGTTCGCCGGACGCGATCGGCACGGCCGATCGCGCCGTAATATGCGCCAGTCCGGCAACATCTTCGGGTGGAACGGGCTCTTCCGCGAACATGATGCGGGCCGGCTCGATTGCCTTGAGGTAATCCATCGCCGCGTTAACCGATGAAGGGCGGCCGTGGAAATCGACCATGATGTCGATATCCGGGCCTACCGCCTCGCGAAGTGAGCCGACCATATTGGCAACGGAGTCGACTGCCTTTGCGGGCGATACGTAGTGGGTGTAGGGAATGCAGACGACCTTGACGGCATCGTAGCCTGCTTGCGTCACGATACGTCCGCGTTCCACCATGGCATCCGCGGATCCGGTCTCATAGACCGCCTTCATGTCCCCGAGGCCGAGATGCGTATAGGTGCGCAGATAGTCGCGAACCCGGCCGCCCAAAAGGCGCCAGACTGGGACGCCCAATGACTTGCCCAGGATGTCCCAGAGCGCGATCTCGATGCCGCTGACGGCGGACATTCCCTCGACGCCGAGGCGCCAAAAGCCGTGCCGCGTAAGTATCTGGTAGCACTGCTCCACATTGCGCGGATCTTGCCCGATGAGCAGGGCCTCAAGGTCCTGAAGCGCCCCAACGATGGCTCGGGTCTTCCATTCCAGCGTTGCCTCACCCCAGCCAAACAAGCCGGGCTCGTCGGTTTCGACGCGAACGAAGACCCAGTTGCGCATTTCCGCATTGCAGACGCGCGCCTTGATGGCCGTGATTTTCATTGGTCCTCCCAGACCTGCCGTCTTTTTTCGAAGCAATATGTATGATTTATTATGAATAATATGGACGAGTCAAGCGCAACGTCGATGTGGACCAGCGCCGTCAAGGAACTGGTCCTCAGGAGGATCGGGCAATTTTCGATCAATGCTTGTTCGCGGATGGAAAGGCTGTCAGCCGCCGATCTGCGAACATCGCGGGAAAGGCGCGGCTAAATCACCGCGCAGACCGTTTTCGTCTCGAGATAGTTCTCCAGGCCCGGTGCGCCGTTCTCATAACCCCAACCGGATTGCTTGTGGCCGCCTTTCGGCAACTCCGGCGAGAAGTAGGAATGGCAATTGATCCAGACGGTGCCCGACCGGACACGTGCGGCAAGGCGATGCGCAGTGGAAAGGTCGCGGGTCCAGACGCTTGCGGCGAGGCCGTAGGGCGAGTCGTTCGCATGGCTTACCGCCTCCGCGACATCGGCAACGACCGGGCCGAAGATTTCCTCGCGCATCATGCGCGTGTCCGGGCGGACGCCGGTGACCACAGTCGGCTCGAAGAAGTTGTCGAAGCGCCGGCCACCGGTGATGATCTCGGCGCCGCTGGAAGCACCATCGCCGACATACAAGGCGACGCGCGCAGCCTGAGTTCCGTTGACCAGCGGACCAAGGTCGGTATCCAGGTCAAGCCCGTGTCCGAGACGCAGCTTTCGCGCCTCTTCCGCCAGACCCTCCACCAGACGGTCGTGGATCGAGCGATGCGCATAGATACGCGAGCCGGCGAGGGACGAACTCGACGACGGCGACGGCATCCTTCAGAAGATCGTCTACTCCGCTTCCAAGGCCAACATCGCGTCGGTCTGGGTCGGCGGGAGAGCTGTTCTCGCCTAAGCCGACAGGAGGCTGTGCCGAGAACCAGAATGGATATCAGTATTCGCCGACGTCGATGACAGCCTGGGCAAAGGCTTGCGGGGCTTCTTGAGGCAAGTTGTGGCCGATACCGCCGGTGATGATCCGGTGCGTGTATCTGCCCAAGAATTTCTTGGCGTAGGAACTGCTGTCGGGATGGGGTGCGCCATTGGCATCACCCTCAAGGGTAATGGTCGGCACTGTGATCACGGGAGCTTCGGCCAGCCAGTTTTCCAGACCGTCATATTCCGGCTCGCCCAGCGCCAGGCCGAGCCTCCAGCGGTAATTGTGAATGACGATGCTGACGTGATCCGGGTTGTCCAGGGCTGCGGCGCTGCGCTGGAAGATGTCATCGTCGAAATTCCACCGCGGCGAAGCGAGTTGCCAGATGAGTTTGGCGAAATCGCGCGTGTATTTCTCGTAGCCGGCGCGGCCGCGATCCGTGGCGAAGTAATAGTGATACCACCATTGAAGCTCCGCCACCGGTGGCAGCGGCACCATGCCGACCTGCTGATTTCCGATGAGATAGCCGCTCACCGAGACGATCGCCTTGCAACGCTCAGGCCAGAGGGCGGCAACGACATTGGCCGTTCGGGCGCCCCAGTCGCAGCCGGCGATCGTGGCCTTTTCGATCCCCAGCGCATCCATCAGCGCAATCGTATCCGCGGCGAGCGCCGACTGCTGGCCGTTGCGCATCGTCTCGTCCGACAGGAAGCGGGTAGTGCCGTAGCCGCGCAGGTAGGGCACGATCACGCGGTACCCCTTTGCGGCAAGCAAAGGAGCGACGTCGGTGTAGGTGTGAATGTCATAAGGCCAGCCATGAAGCAGGATCACAGGGGCACCTTCGGCCGGCCCCAGCTCCGCATATCCGACGCTCAGTTTTCCGGCATTGACCCGTCTGAGCGAGCCGAATGATTTCTGCGTGGCTTGCGTTGCAGATGCCCTCGCCTCGACCATCCAAGTGGCTGCCGGCGCGCTCAAGCCGAGTTCGGTGGCGGCGAACGTCATTGCTGTTGCACCAACAATGCGCCGGCGGCGATGATCGACCGTCTCGGGAGCCTTACTCGCATTCATGATGAAGCCTCTATGATGACCAACAAGCGGGAACGACTAGACCGCCGCCACACCGGCCGACAGGAAATATTGGGCTTATTTCGACGGTGACTGCGGCGAATCCAGGATTGTAACCACTCCGCCAGGGGGCCGTGCGGCGAGCCCTGACTGAATGTCGGTAAGGTCCAGCGTTTCCTCGATTTCCTTCCGGAGAAATTCGAGACGTAGGCCACCCCCGCGCTTGGAAGCGGCTGGATGTAGCATCCGCAGGAACGGCAGCATGAGAATGACTCCTGATCTTCTGTTGGGGCGAGCGGATATGTTGCGTCTGATCTTATGCTCGGAGCCGCCCGCGGCTTCAGACGAGGCCCTCACGATCCATTGCGATGCGCACGGCCGGTCGGGCAGCCATTCGGGCGCGAAGCGCTTGCAAAGGCGCGGGAACAGGGACGTGGAAGCGGGCCGCCCAAAGCAGCATCACGAAAAGATAAAAATCCGCGACGCTGGGTTTGTCGCCGAACAGATAGTCGGTCTCGAGCCCGTCAGCGAAGAACTCGAGTTGGCTCGTAATCGTCGCGCTCGCCTTGGCCCTTTCGGCATCGCTGCTTTGGTGCCACATCGGCTTGAAGCTTCGGTGTATTTCAGTTGAGACGTAGGTCAGCGCTTCGAGAAGGCGGGTACGGCCCAACGGCCCCGCCACTCCCAGTGGCGGGTATTGCGACGCAATCCAGTCGAGGACGGCGATATTTTCCGTCAGCGTTTCGCCGCTATCCAGCACGAGGGCCGGAACGTAGCCCTTGCGCGTGACGGTAGTGAAATCATCCCCGGAGCCCGTTCGTTTGGTCTTGAGGTTCACGCTTTCGCGCTCGAAGGAAACACCCGCTTCTTCCAGTGCGATGTGGTCCGCTAGGCTGCAGGCGAGAGGGCTGTAATAGAGTTTCACCGCTTTTCCCTTTTTCTGAACCCGATTGAATCGCGCTGGTCCTCGCCGGGCGGAAAACCTGCCACGCGAGACAGCCGCCCCAGAAACTCGCACCTGGCGGAGACCACGACTGCGACACCGACAGCTAGACGTGCCTATGCCGAGGTATGGTCGGGCTGAAGTTCGGGATCGCTGCGCGCAATGCCGGACGCGCATTCCAGCTCAGTGGCCGACGGTTATCTGGAGGAATCCATAACCTTCCATGATGGCGTCATCGACAGCCCGGCCAGTCCTTCGCTCAGGGAATCCTAAACGAAAGTATTGGACGCACGTGCCGTTGGCACGATGGCTCACACCCGGCCACGGCAGGCATATTCCGCGCGGCATGAGCAGACTGGAAAGGCGAAAGCCGTGGCCTGCTTTTGCTCGATTGCCACCAACGCGATGACGCAGCTTCCAACAACAGGAGTCGCCATCATGGCCGACCTTTCCGAAACCTCCACAGCCGAGCACACATTGCGCGTCGAAGTGCCCGCCGCGATCGAGGTCGACGTCTCCTCGCTGACGCCGGGAACGTCGCTGATCGTCGACTGGCACGGCAAGCCGGTGGTCGTACGCAACCGCACTGAAAAAGAGAGGAAGGACGGCCAGGCAGTCAGTCTCGCCGAGCTCAAGGATCCAATCGCCCGCAACGCCAACCTGCCGGCCGATGCGCCGGCAACCGACGCCAACCGAACCACGCCGGGCAAGGAAGCCTGGGTTGTGATGGTCCAGGTCTGCACCCATCTCGGCTGCATCCCGCATGGCCAGGAAGGCGATTTCGGCGGTTGGCTCTGCCCCTGCCATGGTTCGCAATACGACACCGCCGGCCGCATCCGGAAGGGGCCGGCACTCGAGAACATGGCGGTACCGGTGTTTCAATTCGTTTCCGACACTAAGATCCGCATCGGTTGAGGCGGGTGCATTTCGATGAGCGGCAACAAACACTCGACCTATACGCCCAAAACCAGAATCGAACGTTGGTTCGACGCCCGCCTGCCGCTGCCGCGGCTGGTGCACGACAGCTTCATCGTCTATCCCGTCCCGCGCAACCTGAACTACGCCTATACGTTCGGCGGCATTCTCACGATCATGCTGGTTTCACAGATCCTGACCGGCATCGTGCTGGCGATGCATTACGCACCTGATACGGGCTGGCCTTCAATTCGGTCGAGCAGATCATGCGCGACGTGAATTCGGGCTGGCTGCTGCGCTATCTCCATTCCAACGGGGCGTCGTTCTTCTTCATTGCCGTCTACATCCATATCTGTCGTGGGCTCTACTATGGTTCGTACAAGGCGCCGCGTGAGTTGCTGTGGGTGCTCGGTTGCACCAACCTCCTGCTGATGATGGCGACGGCCTTCATGGGCTACGTGCTGCCTTGGGGACAGATGTCGTTCTGGGGCGCTACTGTCATCACCAACTTCTTCACGGCCGTCCCACTGGTCGGCGACTGGCTCCAGCAGCTTTTGCTCGGCGGCTTCGCGGTCGATAATCCGACGCTGAACCGCTTCTTTGCGCTGCATTGAGGCTTTTTTGTCCGACAGGAGAAGCCAATGACAGCAGCGTCCAATTCACTTGGCGAAAAGGGCGCGGCGCAGTACGTCACGCGTTTCAGATAGGCCGGAGGAAGACGCAACGTGACCAGATCGTCGATCGGCTAGGGCATCCTCGGTTCCGGCATGATGGGCCGCGAGCATATCCGCAACATCGCCCTGTTGCGCGACGCGCATGTGGCCGCGATCTTCGAGCCGGACCCCTGCATGTTGGCGGCATCGCTGGCGATGGCGTCGGGCGCACGGTCGGCGGCATCGATCGCCGAACTGCTGGCCATAGACGAGGTAGACTGCGTCTTGATTGCCGGCCCCAACCACCAGCACCTCGGTCAGATGGAGCAGATCGCCGCACTTCGACCACTGCCGGTGCTGGTGGAAAAGCCGCTCTTCACCGAGGCCGCTGACGAGGGGCGGATCGCGGCGCTGAAAGCTCGGCTTCCGCTCGTCTGGGTGGCCATGGAATACCGCTATATGCCGCCCGTCGCCGCATTTGTCGAGCAGGCGCGCCACGCCACCGGCGGCATCCGCATGCTGACGGTCCGCGAGCACCGCTTCCCGTTTCTGGCCAAGGTCGGCGACTGGAACCGCTTCAACCGCAACACCGGCGGCACGTTCGTCGAGAAGTGCTGCCACTTCTTCGACCTGATGCGGCTGATCCTCGGATCCGGCCCCGTCCGCGTGATGGCCAGCGCTGGACAGGCCGTAAACCATCTCGACGAACGCTATGGCGGTGAGAGGCCGGATATCCTTGACCATGGCTATGTGCTGGGTGATTTCGCGAGCGGCGCGCGCGCCATGCTGGAACTGTGCATGTTTGCCGAGGGCAGCCGCTACCAGGAGGAACTCTGCGCTGTCGGCGGCGACGGAAAGATCGAATGTCTGGTGCCCGGACCAGGCCGTTTCTGGCCGACCCACCTTGGCCCTGCGCCAGTGCCCCAGTTGATCGTCAGCCCGCGCAATCCGCCTGGACCACGACTGCTGGAGATTCCCGTCGATCCCCGGCTGCTCGAGGCAGGCGACCGTAATGGTTCGACCTATTTCGAGCACGTCCGCTTCACCGCTGCGGTGCGCGGACAGAGCAAGGTGGAAGTGACCTTGCAAGACGGCTGGTGGGCCGTCGTCATGGGTCTCGCCGCGCAGAGATCGGCCGGCGAAGGCCGCGCCATCGAACTCGCCGGTGAATTCGCGTTGCCGACCTAGGCCGACCACGCATTCACCGGACCAGCGAGTCAGATGCGCCGACCAGTTTCGGCGTCGAACAGATGCGCACATGCGCGGTCGATTTCGATCCGCACCCCTTCGCCTTGCTTGAGCGCAAGCCTTTCTCTGAACAGGCAGGAGATTTCTTCACCGGAGCAGTCGACCCTGGCGAAGATTTCCGAGCCGGTCGCCTCGAGAAGCGTGACCGTGCCCGGCATGCCCCGCCCGGTTGCCCGGATATGTTCCGGTCGAATGCCGTAGACGAGTTCGCGTCCCGCGGCATCCGCCGGCTGGGCGCCTTCCGGCAACGGCAGGATCAACCCGCCGGCGCTGCGGAACACGCCCTCCTCGATGCGTCCGGCGATGAAGTTCATGGCGGGCGAGCCGATGAAACCGGCAACGAAGAGGTTGGCCGGATGGTCATAAAGGTCCAGCGGCGCGCCGATCTGCTCGACCAGGCCGTCATGCAGCACGACGATCTTGTCGGCCATCGTCATGGCCTCGATCTGGTCGTGCGTGACATAGATCGTCGTCGTACCCAGCCGCTGGTGCAGGGCCTTGATTTCGCCGCGCATCTGGACGCGCAACTTGGCATCGAGGTTGGAGAGCGGCTCGTCGAACAGGAAGACCTGCGGGTCGCGTACGATCGCGCGACCCATGGCGACGCGCTGGCGCTGGCCGCCCGAAAGCTGGCGCGGATAGCGGTCAAGCAGCTTTTCCAGGCCGAGAATGCCGGCTGCCTTCCTGACCCGGCCAGCGGTATCGGTCGGGTCGGCTTTCTTGATCTTGAGGGCAAAGCCCATATTGTCGGCCACAGTCATATGCGGATAGAGCGCATAATTCTGGAACACCATGGCGATGTTCCGGTCCCGTGCCCGCAGATTGTTGACCATACGCTCGCCGATGGCGATCTTCCCGCCGGAGATCGTTTCAAGCCCCGCAATCATCCGCAGCAGCGTTGACTTTCCGCATCCCGACGGGCCGACCAGGATGACGAATTCGCCATCGGCGATATCGACGCTGACGTCGTGAATGATCTTGGTAGCCCCGAAGGCCTTCTGCACGTTGTTGATCGTTACCGATGCCATTGTATCTTTCCCAGAAAAGAGTGATGTCAGGGCGCGCCCTCAGCCGCCCTTGACGGCGCCGGCGGTCAGCCCCGCGACGATCTGCCTTTGCGCGAACATGGTCAGGATCAGCACCGGTAACGTCACCACCAGCGCCGCCGCGGCGAGCGGCCCCCAGCTGACCTGCTCGTAGGACAGCATGTTGTAGACGGCGACCGGCAGGGTGCGCGTCTCACGGCTGGCGAGCACCACGCCGAAGACGAAATTGTTCCATGAGAAGATCACGGACAGGATGAAGGCGACGACGATGCCCGGCTTGGCGATGGGCAGGGCAACCAGCCGGAACACCTGCCAGGAGCTGGCGCCGTCGATGTTGGCCGCCTCTTCCAGTTCCATCGGCGTGGTCTCGAAATAGCCGATCATCACCCAGACCACTATCGGTACCGTCACTACCAGGTGGATGATGATCTGCGGCCACAGCGTGCCGAGGATCCCGATCCATTGGAACAGCAGAAACAGCGGGATGAGATACGATAGTCCGGGCGTCATGCGGGCGATCATGATGACGACCGCCGACCGTTCAGCCTTGAGCCGTGCGATGCCATAGCCGGCCGGTACGCCGATCAGCAGCGCCAGCAAGGTTGCCGTGCCGGTCACCAGAACCGAATTCCAGAGATAGAGCAGGAAATTGTTCTCCTCGAACACCTTTACATAGTTCGACCAGGCGAAGCGTTCGGGGATCAGGATCGGCGGATAGGCACCGTTGTCGATCTCGAATTTCAGCGACAGCGAGATCATCCAGAGGAAGAACAGGATCGCCGGCGAGACGAAAATCAGGGCAGCGAAAAACAGACCGATCTGGTTGAGCAGCCGTGAACTCATCTATTTGCCCTCCGTATCGATCCACTGCGAGCGTTGGCGCAGCATCAGCAGGACAAACGACAGGGCCACGATGACAATGAAGAACACCACGGCCATGGCCGAGCCGTAGCCGATATCGTAGTAGGAGAAGGCGGTGTTGTAGAGATAGATGTTGATGGTCTCCGACGCCGTTCCCGGCCCGCCCTGTGTCATCGCATAGATGATGTCGAAGCTCTTCAAGGCATCGATGGTGCGGATGATGACCGCGATCATCAGGAACGGCGCGATCATCGGCAGAGTGAGATAGCGGAATTGCTGCCAGGCATTGGCGCCGTCGATCTCGGCGCTTTCGAAGGGCTCGCGCGGCACCGAGGCCAGCCCGCCAAGCACGATCAGCATGACCAGCGGCGTCCACTGCCAGGTCTCGACCGCAACCAGCGACGGGATGACCGTGTTGGCATTGAATATCCATTCCTGAGCCGGGATGCCGACCAGCGACAGCAGGTAGTTGAGCACGCCAAGCTGAGGATGGAACATCATTGTCCAGACGAGTGCCACGGCAACGGGCGTCGCCATCATCGGCATGACGAAGACGCCGCGCAGCAACCCGCGCAGCGGAAACCTGGCGTCGAAGATCAGGGCGGCCAGAGTGCCCAGGAGCATCGGCGCTGCAACCGAGAGGAAGGTGTAGGTCAGTGTATGAACAAGGGATTCCCAGAACCGTGGGTCGCTGGCCAGGCGGAGATAGTTTTCCATCCCGGCAAAGCTTCGCGACTGGCCGAGCGTCCAGCGGTTGACGCTCATCCACAGGGTGAAAGCCCAGGGGAAGACGATGACGGCGCCGACGACGACGAGTGCGGGGACAACGAAGGGCCAGTAGTTGGGAGCCAGCCGGATCGTCTGGCTCCCGTCGATAACCGGCATCGTCACCCCGGTCTGTTCTGGGGTGGTGGCCGACATCAGCCCTGCTCGCTCCTGTCGAGAACCGGCTGGAACTGCTCGGTGGCCTTCTTCAGCTCCGCGGCGGGATCGGCGCCGGCAATCATGTTGGTCAGCGCCACGCCATAGATGTCGCGGAATTCGGTGACGGGGATGATGACCGGCAGCGCCAGCCGGCTGATATTGCCCGAGCCGACCACGGCATCAAGCCAGCTTGCCGGCATGGTGACGCCTTCGCGCACCTTGGGATCTTCCAGCACGGATTTGCGAAACGGAACACCGGCGCCGGCCTGCAACAGCCGCGCGCCCATGGTTGGCGATACCGCCCACTGGCAGAACAGATAGGCGGCCTCCTTCTTCTCGCTGGCGGCGGTAACGCCAATCCCGTCGCCGAAGGTGCCTGAGGCATGCGCCTTGGGACCCTTGGGCATCACGCCGTAACCGACCTTGCCCACCACCCTCGATTTTTCCGGATTTTCCATCGGGGGGGCAAAGCCCACGCCGTCGAGCCACATGCCGATCTTGCCCTGCAGGAAGGCAGACTGTGCTTCGGCCCAATTGAACCCGGTAACGCCCGGAGGGGCGGACTTGGTCATCAATCTTTGATAGAGCGCGGCAGCCTCGATCGCCTCGGGAGCCTCGGTGCGCAGCTTGCCCTTGTCATCTAGCGGCGTCATGTCGTAGCCGAGCATCAGCGACGTCCACACCGGCGTGTTTGCGTTCTTGAGCCCGCGGGCGACGAAGCCGTATGTATTGGTCGACGGGTCGGTCAGCGCTTCGGCAGCGGCCACCAGTTGCTCGAAGGTCTCGGGGTATTTGAGGCCCTTGGCCTCGAACAGCTCCTTGTTCCAATAGAGGATCCAGTAGTCCACCGAGAACGGTAGCGAGCGCAGCACGCCCTGGCCGTCCTTGGCAAACAGCATGCCGGCTTCGGCGAAGTCGCTTTCGACAAGCGCCGGGTCGGTGAGCGACGGATCGGCGAGGTAGCCGGCGATGTCGGCTAGCCACCCACCCTTCTCGAACTGGCGCTTCTGCACGTGGTAGCTCAGATGCACGACGTCGAAGCTCGGCTTGCCCGAGCTCAATTCGATCACCGTCTTCTGGCGCTGCTGCTGCTCGGGCGTGGCCTCGGCATTGACCTTGATGCCGGTCAGTTCCTCGAACTCGGCGAGATATTTCAGGATCGTGTCGCTGCGCGGGCTTTTCACCAGATTGACGTCAAGCGTCGTCCCGGCAAAGCGTTTCCAGTCAACGCCTGCGGCAAAGCCGGGGCGAAGCCCCACAAGGCCGGCAGCGGTGAGCGCTGCGGTTCCGGCAAGGAGTTGCCTCCTGGTTGGGTTGAACAGATTGGACGACATTTCTTCCTCCCGGTTGCTGTCGTTGTGGATGCGCCGCGAACCGCGGCGCGGCTATATTTCCTCAGATCTGGAGCGCCAGCCGGCGCGCATTGTCGATATGCAGACTGATCGCTTCAACCGCTTTTTGCGGATTGCGGCTCTCCATGGCTTCGATGACTGCCAAATGCTCGCGCATCACCGGCACCACACGGCCGTCGATGCGGAAACGTTCCTGGTGGATCAGCCGGATTTTCACCGAGTTGACCAGATAGGCTTTGGCGATAATCTCGTTGCCGAGCGCATTGATGAAGGTGTCGTGCATGGCCCAGTCGATGTTCTGGGCCTTGGCTTCCATTTCCGGCGTCGGCGCCTGTCCCAGAGCTTGAGCCAGCATCTCCTCATGTTCGCGCCGCATGCTGGCAAGTTCGGCGTCAGAAGCGCTGGTCGTGAATAGCGCCACTGCCTCGCGTTCCATGAACAATCGAAACTGAAACGCCTCGCGGATCAGATTGATATCGATATGCGCGATTTGCATGCCGCGCTGCGGGATGGTGGTCAGCAGTCCCTCGGCCTCGAGACGCGGGACGATCTCGCGAATGGCACCCAGCGGCAGCCCGGTGAAAGCGACCAGTTCGCGCTGTGACACGAACTGCCCCGGCCGCAGATCACGGGCTAGCAAATGCCGCGTGAAGCTGGCATAGGCTTTCTCCCGGAGAGTGATCGGTTCGCTGCCGTCTTCCACTTCAGCTCGCTTCCTTGTCGGTCAGCCCGGCCTTGTCGGTCAGGCGGCCTCTGTCGCAAACAGCCTGTCGTAGGCAGCGGCAAGCTGCCGCTGTCCTTGCGGATCGATCGCCTCCAGGGGCGGGCGGACCGCCAGCCAGCGCTCGTCGCCGGTCTTGCGCGCGACCATGACCTTCACCGCCGGCGTGACCGGGTATTTGAGCAATTCGAGCACGAAGTCCTCGACGCGTGAGTCGTCGCGGCCCTCTTCGACCATTGCGCGGATTTCGCCGGTAACAAAATTAGCCATGCCGGAAATCGCACCCTGTCCGCCACGGCGCACGCTTCTCGCCAGATGCCGTTCGTCGCCGATGAGGATCACCAGATCGCCGTGCGCTTCAAGCAGCGCCTCACTGTAGCTCCAGTCCCCGCCGGAATCCTTCACCCCGGCCACCACAGCGGGAAAAGCGGTGCGCAGCCGGCCGATCAGCCCAAGCGGAAGCGGCACCATGGTGACTGAGGGGATGTTATAGAGGAGCACGTCGCGCGCCAGCGAACCGAGTGCGGTGAAGACGGCGGAAAACCAACCGAACAGCCCGTCCTCGCCGACATTCTTGAAGTAGCTCGGCGGGGCGAGCAGAATGTTGCGAACGCCGCGCTGTAAAGCGTGCCGGGCCTGATCGGCGGCATCTTCGGCTGCATCGACCAGCACTCCGGCGACGAGCTGATGTGCCGGAATACCGGCCGCCAGCATGGCGTCGGTGACGATCCGCCGCTCGTCGGTGCCAACCGAGGCCCCTTCGCCAGTGGTGCCGAACAGCGTCACGCTGCTGCAGCCGGCGCCAAGGCAGGCTCGGGCGTGCGCGATCATCGGCGCGAGCGCTATCTTCCCCGACGGGTCGAAGGGTGTGGTCAGGGCAACCGAAAGACCAAAGCGGGAAGCCAATGCGATCTCCGTTGAAATCAATGTGCACGTAGTGTTAGCATGCTAACATGTCAGATGTAAACTGGTGATCTTGCCAACTCGGCATCGCCCAACGGCACTGCCGCGGCAGCGCCATCGCCGATCATTTCCACCACTCGAACATTACATATGCAGCTGTCCCTGAGCCTCTGCGGGATTGGCTGGACGAGGCAGCCTAAGTTCGATCAAGTGGCGACGAGGTGGCCGTCGCCAACATCTTCAAGCTTGAGTTTCCGGGGCTCCTCACCGATGCGCCGCACAGCGCTTGGAATTTCGCTGTCCAAACGGGCGAACCGGGCGCGGCGCTGGCCTGGATCGGGAACCGGAACGGCTTCGATCAGCCGCTTTGTGTAAGGATGGCACGGGTTGGAGAAGATCTGGTCGCAGGTGCCCATCTCGACGATCTGCCCCAGATACATTACCGCCACGCGATCGGAGATGTTCTCCACCACTGCCATATCGTGCGAGATGAAGAGATATGCGACGCCGAATTCGCGCTGCAGCTCCTTCAGCAATCTTAACACGCGCGCCTGCACCGACACGTCGAGGGCAGAAATGCTTTCGTCGGCAATGATCAGCTTCGGTCGCAGCGCCAGCGCCCGTGCAATGCAGATTCGCTGGCGCTGCCCGCCGGAGAATTCGTGGGGGTAGCGCTCCATCTGGTCAGCGGAGAGGCCGACGCGTTCGAACAGGGCGGCGATCTGGGCATGCCGTTGCTCTCTGTCGCCGAGGCCGTGGATCAGCAGAGGCTCGGCGACGAGATCGCCTACTCGCATGCGCGGGTCGAGGGACGCGAAGGGATCCTGAAAGATCATCTGCACATTGCGGCGCACAGCCTTGCGCTCCTTGCGGTTGAGCGCCGACAAGTCGTGGCCGCCGATTGAAATGCTGCCGGTGTAGGGCACCAGCCCGGCGATCGCCTTGGCTGTCGTCGACTTGCCGCAGCCCGATTCGCCGACCAGCGACAGGGTTTCGTGCGGCGCGATCGAGAAACTGACGCCTTCGACCGCGTGCACCCTGCGGTCAACGCGGCCGAAGAAGCCGCCGTGCAGGTCGAAGCGGACGTGAAGATCGCTGACAGATATAAGCTCGGCCGGCATGTTGGTGGCATCTTGTCGGTCTTCGGCCGTCCGTCCGCCGCCGATACGCGGCACGGCGACCAGAAGCTCGCGTGTATAGTCGGCCTGCGGGCGATTGAAGATGTCAGCCGCCCTGCCCTGCTCGACCATCCGGCCGTCGCGCATGATGATGACGCGGTCCGCCATCTCGGCGACGACGCCCATGTCGTGCGTGATCAGGATAACGCTGGTGCCGTGCTCGCGCTGCAGGTCGCGCAGCAGCTCCAGCACCTCGCCCTGAACGGTGACGTCGAGGGCGGTCGTCGGTTCATCGGCGATCAGCACGTCCGGGTTCAGGGCCAGAGCCATTGCAATCATCACGCGCTGGCGCATGCCGCCTGAGAGTTCGTGCGGATAGTGCTCGAGCCGCCGTTCGGCATCCGGAATTCGGACTGCCTTCAGCGCCTCGAGCGCCCTCAGCCGCGAGTAGGAGCGCGACAGCGAGGTGTGTGCCTCGATCGCCTCCGTGAGCTGACGGCCGATGGACAGAACCGGATTGAGCGATGTCATCGGTTCCTGAAAGATCATGGCAATACGGTTGCCGCGGATGCGGCGCATGCCGCTCTCGCTGAGAGCCGCGAGATCCTGATCGCCGAGCCGGATGGAGCCTGATCCGATGCGTGCCGCCGGCTGCGGCAGCAAGCCCATGATGGCCAGCGCCGTCATCGACTTGCCGGAACCGGACTCGCCGGCAATGCAAAGCGTTTCGCCGCGCATCAGGCCGAATGTTAGGTCGGAAACGACGTCGCGCTCGCCCTCCTCGCCACGCACGGCGACGCTCAGACCTGAGACGCTGAGTACCGGCCTGATGGAGCCACTCTCCGCGGCGGCCTGCCCGGATCGTTTGATGTCCTCCACGTTCATTCAAAGACGCAGCGGGGGAAGTAGAACGAAACCACCCAGTTGGGCATGTCGACGATCTCGCTGATGCGCAGGTCGCCGCAAACCGAGACGAGCATATAGGCATCTACCGGATCCATCCCGTAGCGGCCGGAGAGCAGGTCGATCATCTGGGAGACGGCGCTCCTGGCGCCGTCCATCAGATCCGGCCCGACACCGGTTGTCACCTCGTAGCCCTTGGTATCGAGATGCCGCGACACCGGACCGGGCGTTGTGAAACGCGGCGTCCGCAGCCGGGCATCCTTGACCAGATCGAGCGTCAGCACGGCGTTCATCGGGCTCTCGATCGCCGTGCCGCAGACCTCGCCGTCGCCTTGCGCGGCGTGCGTGTCGCCGACCGAGAACAACGCTCCCGCGACCTCTATGGGCAGGTAGAGCACCGCGCCGGCAGCGAGATCGCGGATATCCAGATTGCCGCCCACGCGCCGCGGCGGGACCACCGAATGCAGGCCCGGCTCAGCCGGGGCATTGCCGATGGTGCCGGCGAAGGGCTTGAGCGGCACCCGGCCGTTCTTGCCGAACAGCGCCGGTTCGAGCGAGGCGGCGTCGTAGTTCCAGATATTTAGTGCCGGTTGAGTGAAGTCATCCGCCAGCAGACCGAATCCCGGGATATTCGCCGTCCAGCCGAAGCCCGACGGCTTGAACGCCTCGATGGTGATTTTCAGGGCATCGCCCGGCTCCGCCCCGTCGACATAAATTGGCCCCGTGACCGGGTTCACCTTGGCAAAGTCGAGCAAGGCAACGTCGTCGACGGTGCTCTCCATCGTCAGCTGCCCGCCGGACGAGTCCAGGCACTGGAACTCGATCGTCGACCCTGGCGCCACCCGTTCGACCGGGACAAAGGAATTGTCCCAGCCGAAATGATGGTGGCGCCCGTGGATGGTGTAGTCGCAGTTATTGCACATCGGTCACATACACATTGTCGTAGTTGATCGGAATGTGGACCGGGTCGACATAGAGGTTGTCGGCGCCACCCATGCGAGCTGATTTCATGGTGAAACGCTGCTCGTTGAAGATCGGTGCCCAAGGCGCGTCTTCCATGATCTTGCCGTAGATCTCGCTCCACATCTTGGCGCGTTCGCCAGCCTTGGCCGGGTCGACGATGGAGTCGGCTTCGGCCGCCTTGGCGTCGAGCTCCTTGTTGCAATACCACGACCAGTTCCAGCCGCCCGGGACGGCACCAGCGCAGCCCAGGATCGGGCCGTAGAAGTTCGACGGATCGGGGAAGTCGGCGATCCAGGCCATGCCACCGGACCAGATCATCGGCGCGCCGGCCTTGTCGCCGCCGGCGGCGATGACGTTGGCCTGCGCGAGCGACTGGATACTGGCCTTGATGCCGACCGCCGCCAGATCCTGCTGAATGGCTTGCGCGATGCGCGGGTTGGGATCGGTGTTCATGGCAAACAGCTGTGTGTCAAATCCGTCGGGATGCAAGGCCTTGGCCTTGGCCACGTCATAGGGATAGCCCTTGAATTCCTTGTCATAGCCAGGCATCGACGGCGGCAACGGCTGATTGGCCGGCACCGCACGGTTGTTGATCAGCTGGACGATACGGTCCTTGTTGATCGCCATGTTGACCGCCTGCCGTACCTTCACATTGTCGAAGGGCGCCATGGTGGTATTCATGGTGATATAGCCGGTGTGCAACTGGCCGCCCTCGACGACACGGGCCTTCTGCTCGGGATCGGCCATCACCTCTTGGAATTTCGCCGGCGGAATGCCGTCACCGGGAACGTCGATCTCGCCTTTCTGCAGCCGCAGCAGCGCCACGATCGGCTCCTGGCCGATCTCAAAGGTGATCTTGTCGAGATGCGGCAGACCCTTGTGCCAGTAATCCGGGTTGCGCTCGAAGACCACGCGCTGGCCGAGTGTCCATTCGGCGAGCTTGAAGGCGCCGGTGCCGACCGGATGCTTGCCGAAGTCCGCGCCGTATTTTTCGACCTCTTCCTTCGGCACGACATGCGAGAAGTTGATCGCCATGACATGCAGGAAGGTGGCGTCGGGCCGCGTCAGCTCGAACTTGATCGTGTAGGGATCGACGACGGTTATGCCGGCCAGGCTTTCCGCCTTGCCGGCAGCGACGTCGTCATAGCCTTTGATCGAGCCGAAGAAGCCGGCACCCGGGCTCTGTGTCTTTGGATTGGTGACCCGGTCGAGCGAATATTTCACGTCGTCGGCGGTCATCTCGCGGCCATTGTGGAACTTCACTCCCTGGCGCAGTTTGAAGGTGAAGGTCTTGCCGTCGCGCGCAATCTCGTAGCTCTCGGCAAGGTCGGGCCGCAGGTTGGTGGTGCCCGGCTCGTAGTCCATCAGCCCGTCGAACAAGCTCTTGATCATCGACCAGTTCTGCCAGTCATAGCCGATGGCTGGATCGAGCGTGGCGACGTCGTCCTTGTAGGTGATGGTGATCGCACCGCCCTGCTTGGCATTCGGATCGACGGCGTCTTCGGCGCGTACGCTTGTCATGCCAAGCACCAGCGCAAGCGCCGATGCCGCCACGGTCGATATCAGATATTTTCTCATGTCATGTTCCCTTCTCTGGTTTCTTGGTTTTCATCTGAGCTTGATGCGTGGATCGATGAAAGGTGCGACAGTGTCGGCCAGGAGATTGCCGAGCACGATGGCAAAGGCCGAAACCAGGGTGACCCCCATAATGATCGGAATGTCGATGCGCTGAATGGCCTGCCAGGCTAGCTGGCCGATGCCTGGCCAGCCGAACACGCTTTCGACAACCACGATGCCGCCCATGAAGATGCCGATGTCGATGCCGATCATGGCGATGACCGGCAGGATGGCGTTGGGCAGCGCGTGCCGGAAGATAATGGCGCTGCGTGCAAGACCCTTGGCACGCGCGGTACGCACGTAATCCTGGCGCAGCACGTCGATCATCGACGAGCGCATCATGCGGGCGTACCAGCCGGCGCCGAGAATTCCCATGGTCAGCGAGGGCAGCACCAGATGACGCCAGGTGCCGTAACCGCCGATCGGGAACCAGCCGAGCCGCACCGCGAACACATAAAGCAGCAGCAGGCCGACGACGAATTGCGGCGCCGAAACACTGACGAAGGAGGCGACCATCAGCGATTGGTCGGTGGCGGTGCCACGCTTGACGGCGGCGATGAGGCCCATCGTCAGCCCGATCACGACTTCGCAGGCAATGGCGCCGAGCATCAGCAGCAGGCTTGCCGGCAGCCGCGAGACGATAAGCTCCGTGACCTCCGAGCGCTGAATGTAGGAGCGCCCCAGATCGCCGCTGAGGAGGCTGGTCAGATAGTGCCAGTACTGGACGACGAAGGGCTGGTCGAGGCCGAGCTGCCGGCGGATGTTCTCGACCGTCTCGGGCGTGGCGCTGCGGCCGGCGATCTGGCGGACCGGATCGGCCGGCAGGAGGTAGAGCAGCGCAAAGGTGATCAGCGACACCCCGAGTAGGATGAGCACCGACTGGACAATGCGGCGGCCGAGATAGGCGATCATGCCCGCCCCCTTTGCGTCGGATCGAGGATGTCGCGCAGCGCATCGCCGACCAGGTTAAAGGCCAGCGCCAGCGCCAGGATCGCCGCACCGGGAAAGAAAACCAGCCAGGGCGCTGCCTGAAAATAGGTTTGGTTTTCGAAGATGATGTTGCCCCAGGAAGCAGTCGGCGGTTGCACCCCGATGCCGAGATAGCTGAGCGTCGCTTCCAGAAGCACCGTCGTCGAGATGCCGAGCGTGCCCCAGACGATGATCGTCGGCAAAAGGTGTGGCAGGATATGGCGAAACAGGATGCGTGGGGCGCTTGCGCCGATGGTGCGCTCGGCATCGATGAACTCGCGCTCGGAGAGCGAACTTGTCTCGGTGTAGATGACGCGGGCGGTCTGCACCCAGTTCACCAATGCGATCACCATGGCGACGATCCACAGGCTCGGCTGGAGCACCGCCGCTAGGCAGATTGCGAGCAGCAGCGCCGGGAAAGCCATCATCAAATCGGTGAAGCGCATAAGCGCGCTGCCGATCCAGCCGCGGAAATAGCCGGCGGTGATGCCGACCAGCGTGCCGATCAGAAGCGCCACGCCATTGGCGACGATGCCGATGATCAGCGACGTGCGCGCGCCGAAGAGAAGACGGGTCAGCAGGTCGCGGCCAAGCAGGTCGGTACCCAGCCAGAACTGGGCTCCCGGCGGCAGTGGCGCGCCTTCAAGCGTAAGCCCGTCAAACATCTGCTCATTCGGATCGTAGCCTGTCAGCCACGGTGCAAGAATGGCGCCGGCCAAGACAATGGCAATAATCCCGAGGCCGAGCAAAGCGAGAGGCCGTTTTAGCAGACGTCGCCAGACGCCGGCGCGAGGCTTGGCTGGCATACGCCCGGCGGCTGAAAGCTCACGCGCGACCGGATTGGTCATCGTCGCCTTCTTCTTGTGTCATCGCCACGATCCTGCGCGCGGCGTCCTCGACGCTGATTTGCCAGCTCATCGCCAGCGAGCGGAGCTGCGCATAGGCGCGGCCGTCCTCGGCGCCCTTCGATAAGACCTCCACGGCGCGTACGATGGTCTGGCGCTCCGCGACCCGCTGACGAAGCGAGGCAATCTCGCTGGCCAGAAGCTTGCGCGCCTCGAAACTCTGCCTTGCGATCAAAAGCGCGCTATAGACGCCGGCATTGCCGACCGGTTTCAGCAATTGGGCATCGGCCTTGTGCGACAGTGCCCATTCGACACGCCCCGGCGCCTCGGAGCCGATCAGCGCTATCAGCGGCATCGGTGCCTCGCCCGGTTTCCACGGAAATTGCTCGTCAAAGCCGAGGTCGACGTCGAAGAAGACGAAGTCCGCCGCCAAGGCTTCGGCCGGCAGTTCCGGCCAGAAGCCAATCGCCTCTAGGCCGATGGCCGACAATTGCCTTGTGATCGCCTGCACGGTCGGATGTGGACGATGCAGGACAAAAGCCCTGGCGCCTCCAAGGTTCGGGATACGCGCCATCTTGCTCACGACACTACCCGCAGGCGTGGCCGCCCGAACGTCTCCGTCCGGTCATAGCGGGAAAGGTAGGGATCGGGTGCCACGCCCTTCGTCAGCGTGACCGTTTTGAACGATGTTCCATCGATACGTCCGATCTGCACCGGCAAGGTAGTGTGCTGGGTTTGCGGGTCGATGGCGATGTCGCCCAGCGGCGTTCGAAATGATGTTTCGGCGAAGACCTTGGGAAGATCCATCCATTGCGCATCGGGGCTGCGGGTAAGGATCTCGGCGAGGGTGCGCACCGAGGCATAAGCCGCCGCCTCGAAGGATGAGGCAGGCATGACGGAAGACACTGAAGCCGCTCCGCGATCCACCTCCGAGATGTCGTGAAAATAGGGCCCAACGGACAGATGGCCATCGCCTGCCCCGTTGAGCGCCGGCAATTCGCATTCCGTGAGATTGCAGGACAGGATCGGGCAACGCTCCGGCCCGAAATGCGGGTCGCGCTGGCCAAGCTCGGCATAGGCAGCGATGAAGGCATAAGAAGAAGGGCCGATGAGATTGTTCAGAATGAAATCAGGTCTCGTCGCCTGTATCTCCGCGATCAGCCTCGCAACATCGACCTCGCCGAGCGGCAGATAGCGTTCGCCCAGCACCTTGCCGCCGGCGTCCGCAATCAGGTCGCGCGCCACGCGGTTGGTCTCCCAACCCCAGATGTAGTTGGAACCGAGCAGGAAGCCGTCGGCGCCGAAACGAGGCACGACATAGGCAAGCAGCGGTACGAGATGCTGATTGGGGCAGGCGTGCGTGTAGACGACATGTTCGTTGGCTTCGAAGCCCTCGTACGGGCAGGCGTACCACAGCGTGCCGCCTGCCCTTTCCAGGATTGGAATGACCTCCTTGCGGCTCCACGAGGTGATACAGCCAATGATGTGACGCGCGCCGCTGTTGGCGAGAATGTCTGCGCAGCCGCTTGCATAGCGATCGATATTACCCTGCGGGTCGCGCTCGACCGGGACGAATTCGAATGGGATAGCGGGATCGGCGTTGACGTCGGCGATGGCGTTCATCGCGCCCGCACGGCAGGATTCGGACACCAGCCGGTAGTTGCCGGACCGCGAATAGAGAATGCCGATCTCGATATGCCGTTTCAAGCAAAGCCTCAAAATGACAATGCCCCGCAGCCACCGCCGCAAGGCGAGGCATACGAGGCATTCTTGCCGCCCGGCGGCCAGAGCCGGTATTTGTCCTCACCGTATTACGCCCGCGCCCCCAGTCAAGAGCCGCCACGCGAAACTTTGGCCAGCCGAACCGGTTCGAGGTGTAGCACGCAACTCATGCCCGCAGGTTTGTATAAATTCCGCCAGGAACGAAATCGCTGATGTCCAGATATGGGGCCGGACAAACTCGTTTCGCTACCATTCAAAGCAACGACTTTAATATCGGTTTACCTGAATCTGCTAGCAGCAATGACGCCGGTTTTCGTCGGTCAAGCAAAGGGTCCACCTTGCCGCAGCAATTCAGCACTCCGTTCAGTCACCGGGGCGATCGCAACTGGTCGAGGTTGCACGGCTTCATAGGCGTCGAGTTGGAACTCGCGTCCGATATTCTCGTGCCTCGCGTCGCCTTGGTCCGGAAGCTCGGTGGACGGGACTTTGGTGGCGGGAGCTGGGCTTGAGCGTCATTCGCGCCTTGCAAGGCGCCGACCTCCCGGCAGTTGCGAACATGTTTCAGCGCGTGCTGTTGAAGGAGAGGACCGAAGCGCCGGCCTCTCTCGTGGAATACATGAAACGGTTTTATCTGGATGCGCCCGGTTGCGGAGACAACCTCCGGTCGCTTGTCCATGTCAACGACGCCGGTCGCGTCTCCGGATTTGTCGGCGTCCACGTCCTGCCGATGACGTTCAACGGCCGACAACTACGCGCGGCCATCTGTAGCTCGCTCATGGTCGAGGACCACGAGCACGACCCGCTGGCCGGCGCTCGCTTGCTGAAAGCTTACCTGGATGGTCCGCAGGACATCTCCTTCAGCGAGACGGCCAACGATATCTCCGTGAAATTGTGGACCCGGCTGCGCGGCGTGGTCCTGCCGCAATACAGCCTTGACTGGGTGCGCGTGATGCGCCCCGCGGCCTTCATGCTCAGCCTTTCCGCCAATCGCATGGCGCTTGCGCGAATGCTCAATCCGTTGGCGCGTACAGTTGACCGATTTTATTGCAGGAGGATGACGTCCAGCGAACGACGTTGGTCGGGTGTGGCGGTGGACGGGGCAGGCCACGGAGCATTTCATACATCCGAAATCGACAGCCACACATTTGCCAGGCTCATCGAACCGTTTACCGCTCAATTCGCCCTGCGCCCATATTGGACGAAAGGCCAACTCGACCACATCCTGACCGATGCGGCACAAAAGCCGGATCTGGGCGAGCTTGTCTACGTTTGTGTGACGTCGCCAGTCGGCACCAATATCGGCGCTTTCGCCTATTACGCACGGAAGTATGAAATTGGTCGCGTGCTGCAGATTTTCGCCCTCCCCGGCCAGGCGGGCCCGGTGATTGACTGCCTGATCGATCACGCCGCCGCGCGCGGCGTCAGCGGCCTGCGCGGACGCATTCAACCTGCACTTCTGGAGGCGATGCTTGGACGACGCATCGCTTTCCTGACCGTTGCCTCAACGGTGGTACATTCACGTGATCCAGAGCTTTTGGACGCCATGAAGAACTCGCAAGTCTTCCTGAACGGGCTTGCGGGCGAGCAGTGGAGCCGGCTGATCGGCAGCCGTTTCAGTTAAAGCCGGACGCATTCAAATCGAACCGTGCACACCGCTTCACCTGTCTATCAGGTACCGATTTCCTCTACGTCATCAATGAGTTGCGGACGCTGGTGCAGATAACGCGTCGCCTTGCGTTTGGCGACAATATCGGCCCAGACGCGTTCCACTTGTGTGGCGGCCAACCCCGCCGCCTGCCCCACTACCTCAGCCGCCACGCCGTTGTTGAGACCGTAAAGGCAAAGATCCATACGGTCATAGGGCAGCGAGAAGTAGAACTCCTCCTGGGTCTGCGCCAGCGAGTAGGTATCGGTGGTCGGAGGCCGGTTAAGGATTTCCTCCGGAACACCGAGATGGGCCGCCAGCGCATAGACCTGCGTTTTGTACAGGTGGGCGATCGGCTTGACGTCCGCGGCGCCGTCACCGTTCTTCACGAAGAAACCCTGATCATATTCCAGCCGGTTCGGCGTTCCAAGAACGGCGAAGTTCAGGCGATCGGCATGATAGTATTCAATCTGCTTGCGGGTGCGCTGCTTCATATTGGTAGCGGCGACGACGCCGAGATAGACAGGCAGCGGCATTCTCAGTTTCGTCTGCTTGCCTTCGGGATCCTGCACCACCAGGGACGAGATATTGTAGCCCCCGCCCTCAAGGGCGTTCGCGATCACGATCTTCGAGGCCCAGCCTTCGCCGTATTCCGGGACCAATTCGCGGATGAAGGCGTCGCGACGCTTGTAGCAGCCCATTGCGCGCAGGATCGGCCCGATATCCTCCGTCACAGCCTCGACACCGAAAGTTTCGGCGACGAGGCGGCCGAGCCGCAAACTTTCAGGATCGGAATCGCTTTCCGGCATGAACAGGCAAAGCACATTCTTGCGGCCGACGGCTCGTGCCGCCAACGCGACCGAGACGCTCGAATCAATCCCTCCCGAAAGACCGAGCACAAGGCCCCGCTTGCGAAGCCCGCGCAACTGCTGGCGCAGGGCCGTTACGATACGGTTCGTTTCGGTGGCCAGGTCGATCGCCAGAGCCTGCGCCAGAAAGGTCCGCGCATCATCGTTCGGGCGAACATTCATTGCGCGGCCTCCATGGTTTCTGCCGCAAGCCGACGGCTGACCTTGCCGGTATCGGTCTTCGGCAGCTCGCGGCGGAACTCGATGACCTTGGGGACCATGAAGTCCTCAAGGTGGCGTGCACAGTGGCGTATGATATCCTTTTCGCTAAGCGCCGGGTCGGACCGTACGATAACTGCGCCGATCGCATGCCCGAGCACGGGATCCGGCACACCGACAACCACCGCTTCCGCGATGCCCGGATGAGCGTGAAGCACGGCTTCCACTTCCTTGGGCGCCACCTTCTCTCCCCGCGACTTTATGATGTCGTCCTTGCGGCCGACGAAATAAAGAAAGCCTTCCTCATCGGCCCTGAACAGATCGCCGGTGTAGAGAACCTTCTCCCAAGGGTTCGGACCCGGGCGCAGGGCTCGTGCCGTCGCAGCTTCGTTTCGCCAATAACCCTGCATGACGTGCGGCCCGCGAATGACCAGCTCACCTGCTACGCCCGGCAGCACCCGTTGCCCCTCGTCGTCGACGACAAAGGCTTCGGTGTTCGGAATGGCTATTCCGACCGAGCCCGGCCGGCGGTCGAGCTCCTCTGGCGGCAGATAAGTGCAGCGCTTGCATTCCGTCAGGCCATACATCGAATAGAGCCTGACACTGGGGAAAAGGAACCGAAGGCGTTCTATGTGAGGCGGCGGCAAGGCAGCCGCCGTGTTGGAAATATACCGAAGGCTGGGCAGGAAGCCCGGCGCCAGGTCCCTCATCTGCAGGATCATCGCTGCCATCGTGGGCACGAGCGGAAGCCCGGTGACGCCTTCCTGGCGGATGCGCTCAAAGACCGCCTGGGGAAAAGCGAAGGACTTCTCGAGCACGAGCGTGGCGCCGAGCCTGACTGCCATCAGCAATTGGTAGAGGCCGTAGTCGAAAGCGAGGGGCAGAACATTCAAGATGATGTCGTCGGGCGAGTTGCGCAGGTAGGTGGTGATGGAGTCGGCCGCCGCGTCGCAATTGCGGTGCGTCATCATCACACCCTTGGGCCGGCCGGTCGAACCCGAGGTGTAGATCAACATCGCAAGATCGACGTCAACGCCGCGATGGTCGATCTCCCTGGCTTGGAACGTCAAGCAATCCGCCAGGGATGTGGCTCCTGCCGGGCATTGGTTATCGGCGGCAACGGTGGAAGCCACGAAGATGCCGGTCTTGCCGGAGGACGTTTTGCCGGAGGATCCGGACGCCTCGGCGACCACGGGCATCAATTTTGCCTGGGTGAGGATCGCAGCGGCGTCGCAATCGGCGATGATGTAGGCCAGCTTTTCGGCCTTGGTGGATGCGTTGATCGGACTGAAAGTCGCGCCTGCTTTAAGAACCGCGAAAATCGAAACCGCAGCCTCCCAGCAATTGTCCATGAAGATCAGCACCCGGTCGTCGCGCCTGATGCCATTCATGAAAAGGGCGGCGGCCAGGCGGCTCGAGAGATCGTCCAGCTCTTCGTAGCACAGCCTTTTGTGCTCGGTGATCAATGCCGTTTTGGCTGGATGGGCAGCGGCCTTCGCCGTCAGAAAATGTTCGATCCGCACGGACGCTCCTCGCCGATGGCGCCTAAGCTGCCAGCGCTTCTGCTTTTGCCTTGATGAAGGCTGAGATGCGGTCAATCGAATCCAGATTGGCCGGTACGATGTCGGCATCGACCATCGCTATGCCGAAATCATCCTCTATGAATGCCACTAGCTCCAACACGGCCGTCGAGTCGATGATGCCGTTCTCGATCAGTGATGCCGAGTCTGCAAGCTCGTAGGACGTGTCCCCGAACAGGAAGTTGTCGACGATAAAGGTTTTGACCTTGTCCTTGATTGCTACCATGATTTTTTCATTCCCTCGATTTCTCAGGCCGCTCGTGCTGCACCGACCTTTTCGCCGGTGAAAATCTTCTGCCACAGTTGCGTCGACAAAATGCCGACGAAAGCCGCATTGTCGCGGAATCCGGACGCTGGCTGCAAGCGGCATTTCTCGTGCAGGTTCGCCACCGCCTTGGCGTTGAATAGTCCTCCGGCGGCGATGCTCGCCTCGCTCAGTGAGTCGCGTACGTAGTCCAGTTCTCCCGCTCCAATGAAGGAGCGGGCTTCCGGCGCCCGGTAAGGCTGTTTGGTGCGCTCGCGGATGGCCGTCGGAAGCAGGTGCTTGGCAGCTTTGCGCAATGTGTGTTTTTCCACCAGTCCCTTCAGCTTCATCTCCGGCGGAAGTCTTGCCGCAAACTCCACCAAGCGATGGTCAAGGAAGGGGAACCGCCCCTCGATACCGTGCGCCATTGCCATGCGATCGCCCTGGCTGGAGAGGATGTAGCCCGGCAGGAGAAAGCGGGTTTCGAGATATTGCGCCTGATGCAGCGGATGCCACCGGGAAAACGCCTCAGGCAACCGGCTGGCCAGGTCCTCGGCTGCGTCATAGCCCTTCAATATCGCGCGCAGGTCACCGGAAAAGAACATCTTCGCCGCTGATGTGGTCTTGAACCGCGGCCGATGCGAGAACAGCGGATCGTCCAGGGCAGCGCTGCCGGTGCCGAAGAACGCAGCCAGGTACTCCACGGACTGCTGTTGCAGGCCCGGCAGATAGGGATAAAGCTTGCGGAACAGCTGTGGCCTGATGCGCGATGCTGGCTGTCGTGCGCAGAAACGGCGAACCCGCGCTTCCTTGAAGACATCATAGCCGGCAAAGACCTCGTCGGCGCCTTCGCCTGTCAGCACTACTTTCAAACCGGCCTGGCGAACGAGGCCGGACAGTTGATAGAGGGGCGCCGGGGCGGTGCGGATGATCGGCCGCTCGGTAAAGCGGACGACTTCGGGAAACACACCGGCGATATCGCCGGCACGGCAGGCTATGGTTCGATGACGCGTGCCAAGTGCTGACGCCATTTCGGTCTGGAAGGCGCTTTCGTCATGCTCGGCGCTGTCGAACGTCACGGAAAATGTCTGCAGCTTAAGAGGAGTCATGCCGGCCGCGAGTGCCGAAACGAGGGATGAATCGAGCCCGCCCGAAAGGTAAGAACCGACCGGCACGTCGGCGCGCATGCGAAGCCTCACCGCGTCGGTCAACAGGGCCTGCAGTTCCTCGGCCGCGTCGTCCTCATTGGTGATCTTCGATGGCGTATCCGGATACGGGTAGTCCAGGTGCCAGTATGGTTTGACTGTGACTTGCCCCGGTGTCGCGATCATCACGCTTGCCGGCTCCAGCTCGTGGATGTTGCGGAAAGCCGTGCGTGGAGCGATCGGCGCCCACAGGGTAAAGATCTGGTCGAGTGCAATCGGATCGATTTCGGCCGAGACGCCGGGTACCTTCAGCAGGGCTTTTATCTCCGACGCAAAGTAGAGCACCCCGTCCTTGCTGGTGTAGAACAGCGGCCGAACACCCATGCGGTCTCTTGCAAGCACCATCCGCCGTCGCCGGTTATCCCAAATCGCGAAGGCGAAATCACCGTTCAGGAGAGATAGGCAGTCTTCGCCCATCTCGTCATACAGCTGCAGGAGAACTTCGGTATCGCTCGACGTTCGGAAGCGTCGGCCCTTGGCCAGCAGCCCTTCGCGCAATTCGACGTAATTGAAAATCTCGCCGTTGAAGGCAATCGTCAAATTGCCGGTTTCGTCGGACATCGGCTGCTGGCCATCACCAATCCCGATCACCGACAGCCGCGCATGCCCAAGTCCAGCCTCGGGCGCTACGAATTTCCCTTGTTCATCCGGCCCGCGATGGGCGATCGCAGACGTCATGCGCGCAAGCAAAGCTTCCGCATCCCGGACTGAACCGAAATAGCCCCCGAATCCGCACATCCACACAGCTCATACTGAACAGCAAGCCACGAAACATAGCGGTCATAAGCGCCTCAAAGGTTAATCGGATACCTTTCAGCAAGCATATGGTTAACAGGATGTTAGGATAAAATGATGCTTTTGCGGACCGACTTGCGCCCCACTCCAGGTGTCACGCATGAAGACGCCACGGCGAGCGGTGCAAATTACTGTTTCGAGTACGGCCGGTACCAGTCAACAAACTTCTTCAGCCCGTCCTCTATCGAAACGCTAGGCCTGAAGCCGAAATCCCGCTCCAGCGCGGTCATGTCGGCGTAAGTCTTCTCGACGTCGCTCGCCTGCATCGGCTCGTTGTGGCGGATTGCCTTGACCTCGAGCAGCCTTTCCAGAATGTCGATGAAGTCGCCCAGCCGCACCGGCCGGTTGTTGCCGACATTGTAGAGCCTGTTCGGCGGAATGTCAGCCGCCGGCGGCTTGTCGAGCACGGCGACAATCGCCTTCACAACATCGTCTATGTAGGTGAAATCGCGCCACATTTCGCCATTGTTGAAGACCCGGATCGGCTTGCCCTCGAGCATCGCCTGGGTGAACATCCAATAGGCCATGTCGGGACGGCCCCAGGGACCGTAGACCGTGAAAAAACGCAGGCCGGTCTGCGGGATGCCGAACAGATGGGCGTAGGTGTGGCTCATCAACTCATCGGTTTTCTTGGTGGCAGCGTAAAGCGAAACGGGCTTGTCGACCTGATCGGCTTCGCTGAATGGCACGCTGCGGTTGCCGCCATACACCGAGCTCGACGAGGCATAGACCAGATGCTCGAATGCCGGTTCGGCGCGACAGAATTCGAGCACTTCGAGGTGGCCCATGACATTGGAGCGGATATAGAGCCGCGGATTGTCGAGTGAGTGGCGCACGCCCGCCTGCGCGGCAAGGTGCACGATGCTGACGATGCCCTGCCCGGCCAAAGCGGCCGCAAGCGCGCCCTGTTCGGCAATATCGATCTGGTGGAACGAAAAATCCTTATGGGGCACAAGCCCGGCAAGCCGCCCCTTTTTGAGCGCCAGGTCGTAATAGTCGTTCATGTTGTCGACGCCGACGACCGCTTCTCCCCGGTCGAGCAGATGGTGGCAAACGTAACTGCCAATGAACCCCGCGGCTCCGGTGACAAGTATAGGCAACAAGCTTCTCCACGCGCATAGCCGGGCCGGTATCTGGAGCGGCAGATCCGGCCCATTTCGTCGTGCTATAGTCGAAAGCCGAGGTGGAGACCACCATTAAGCTGATGCGTCAGCTTGCCTCGCGCATGGCTTCGGCCTCCTGCAGGTCGACCGACACCAGTTGGCTGACGCCTTGCTCGGCCATGGTCACCCCGAACAGCCGGTCCATGCGCGCCATGGTGATCGGGTTGTGTGTGATGATGACGAAGCGTGTCTCGGTGGTTGCGGCCATTTCGTCCATCAGATTGCAGAAACGCTCGACATTGTGGTCGTCGAGCGGCGCGTCGACTTCGTCGAGCACGCAGATCGGCGCCGGGTTGGTCAGGAACACGGCGAAGATCAGCGACATCGCGGTCAATGCCTGCTCGCCGCCGGACAGCAACGTCATCGTCTGCGGCTTCTTGCCGGGCGGTCGCGCCAGGATCTCGAGCCCCGCTTCGAGCGGATCGTCGGACTCGATCAATTGCAGCTCGGCGGTGCCGCCGCCGAACAGGTGCGAAAACAGCCGTTGAAAATGGCCGTTGACCACCTCGAAGGCAGCGAGCAGCCGCTCGCGGCCTTCACGGTTCAGGCTGTGGATCGCCTGCCGCAGCTTGCGGATCGCCTCGATAATGTCGTCGCGCTCGGAGACGATGGTCTCCAGCCGGTCCGACAGTTCCTTCTGCTCTTCCTCGGCGCGCAGATTGACGGCGCCCAGCCGTTCGCGTTCGACCTTCAGTCGGTCGAGCTGACGCTCGATCTCGGCCATTTCGGGCATCGGGCTGTCGGGTTCGAGGCCGGTGTGGCGGATCACCAGATGCGGCGGCGTGTTCAGCGTTTCCTGGATGCGCGCCTCGACTTCCAGCCGACGCTCGTCGGCGGCGGTCAGCCGCTCTTCGGCGCGAACGCGGGATTCGCGCGCCTCGGCCAGCGACTGGATGGCAGCAGTCGCAGCCTTGTCCAGCTCGGACTGCCGGTTCTCCGCTTCCTGCAAGCGGTCGCCTGCTGCCTTGCGCAGGCTTTCGGCCTCGGCGAGCTGCGAGAGCAAGGCGCGCCGCTTGGCGTCGATCTCGTCGGGGGCGTCGGCCAGTTGCTCGCGCTCGGCCTCGGCCTCGGCCTTGCGTTCGCCGAGCGCCGCGATCTGCGTCAAGGCATTTTCGGCGCGCGCCACCCAGTTGCGCCGTTCCGCGCCGATGGCGTCGAGCCGGCGCACCCGTGCCTCGGCTTCCCGCCTCAGGCCCTCGTGAACGGCACGCGCATCGGCAAGGGCGGCGCGGTCGCGGGCGACGTTGGCCGCCGACTGCTCAAGCTGCAATTGCAGATCGCCGAGATCGGGCGCGTCTTGCAGCAGCATTTCCGCCTCGACGAATGCCGCCGCCGTCTCCTCATGGCTGTCGACAATGCGTGCGCGCGCCTCGTCAAGGGCGGCACGCCGGCTCGACAGTTCGCCACCGGCTTTTTCGGCCTCGGCCAGCGTATTGCGGGCAGCGTCCAGCCCGTGCTGGGCGTCGCGCCCGGCCTGCCGGGTGTTGCGTTCAGCCTCGCTCGCCTGGGCAAGCGCCTGTTCGGCCTGGGCAAGGGCTTGTTCAGCTTCGCGCAGGATGCGCGTGGCATGGACTGCTTCGGCATCGAGCTCGGCCAGCCGGTTTTTCTGCGCCAGCCGCTGCGCGGCGGCGGTCGGGGCATCGGCGCTGGCGGTGAAGCCGTCCCAACGCCACAGCGCGCCTTCGCGGCTGACCAATCGTTGACCGGGAGCAAGCAGCGTCTGCAGCCGTCTTCCGTCGGCGGCTTCGACAATGCCGATCTGGGCCAGCCTGCGGGCCAGCTGTGCCGGCGCGCGCACAACGCTGGCGAGGCTCCTTATGCCTTCGGGCAATGCGGCGTCGGCGGGCTGGATTTCGCTCTGGCCCCAATGCACCGGCGCACTGCGGTCGAGCGGCACGTCGAGATCTTCGCCAAGCGCGGCACCCAGCGCCGTCTCGTAGCCGCGCTCGACGCTGATCTGCTCCAGCACCGAGGGAAATAGATCGCCGCTGGCGGCGTTGAGGATCTTGGCCAGCGTGCGGGCCTCGGTTTCGATCCGCGCCAGCTCGGCCTTTGCGTCCTGAACCGGTGGGCGGGCAGCACCTTCGCCTGCACGCGCCTCGGCAACCGTCTGTTCGGCGGCAATGGCGGCTGCCTCGGCCTCTTCGAGCAGTGCCAGCGCCTGATCGACCAGCAGCCGCTTCTCGGCGGGATCGGGCAGGCCGGCGACCCTGGAGACGATCTCCGACAGTTCGCGGTCGACATCGGCAAGCTGGCGGGCAAAGCGGTCGCGGCGCTCAGCGGTGTCGCGCAGCGTCCGTTCGATCTGGTTGCGCGAGGCGGCGGCCTCCGCCCGTTCGGCGGTCAACGCGGCGAGCCTGGCCTCGCTCGAGACAAGCGTCGATGCCGCCTGCTCGAAAGCCGCGCGGGTGCTGGCCTCGCGCTCGGCGGCGCCGGCGTTTTCGGCGTTGAGCGCGGCTTCTTCGGCGGCGAGACGTTCGAGGATATCCGCATTGTCGCGGACCATGCGCTCCTCGCGGGCAAGGTCGCCATCAAGCTGTTGCAGTCGGCGGTCGAGCTCAGCCTGGCGGGCGCGGATGCGGCCTGCCTCTTCCTCGATCTGCGCCTTGGCGATCGACAGACGTTGGAAGGCGGCGGCGGCGGCGGCTTCCGCATCGCGCAGGTCCGGCAGCCGGTGGGCGTTGATGCCTTGTTCCCTCGCAGCAGCCATCTGGGCGGCAGCGCGGTCGCCGACCAGCGCGGTGGCAATCGCCAGCGCCGAACGCGCTTCGCCTTCCTGCGTCTTGGCCAGCGTCCAGCGCAGATGCAGCAGCGTCGCTTCGGCCTTGCGGATGTCGGCCGACAGATTCTTGAAGCGCGCGGCCTGGCGGGCCTGGCGTTTCAGGCTTTCGATCTGGCTTTCCAGCTCGCCGACGACGTCGTCCAGCCGTTCGAGGTTCTGTTCGGCTGCCTTCAGCCGCAGCTCGGCTTCGTGGCGGCGCGTGTGCAGGCCGGAAATTCCGGCCGCCTCTTCCAGCAGCGCGCGGCGCGCCTGCGGCTTTGCCTGGATCAGCTCGCCGATGCGGCCCTGGCCGACCATCGAGGGCGAGCGGGCGCCGGTCGACTGGTCGGCGAACAGCAGCTGAACGTCCTTGGCGCGAGCCTCCTTGCCGTTGATGCGGTAGAGCGAGCCCGCCTCACGCTCGATGCGGCGCGAGACCTGCAACTCATCGGCGTCGTTGAAGGCAGACGGCGCAGTGCGGTCGCTATTGTCAAGGAAGAGCGTGACTTCGGCGGTGTTGCGGGCCGGACGCGTTCCCGAGCCGGAAAAGATGACGTCGTCCATGCCGGACGCGCGCATGTTCTTGTAGGAGCTTTCGCCCATGACCCAGCGCAGCGCCTCGACCAGGTTCGACTTGCCGCAGCCGTTCGGCCCGACGATGCCGGTCAGGCCGCGTTCGATGACGAACTCGCCGGGTTCGACGAAGGATTTGAAGCCGAGCAGGCGAAGGCGCGAGAACTTCATTCGCGCCGGCCCATAGCCAAGTTTCGCAAAACTGTGCCGCGTTTTTGCAACGAGAACCCGCGGCAACACAAAGAAGTGCGCACGCCGAAGCGACGCCGCTTCGGCGCTGCCGATACGTCAGAGCAGAGGGTCGATGATGGCCGACATTTCCGCAATCGACATCGCCCCTTTGTAGGTCTTTCCGTTGATGAAAAAGGTCGGTGTGGAATCGACCTTGAATTCGTCGGCGCCGCGCTTCTGGACAGATCTCACATCGTCCAGAAGTTTCTGGTCCGTCAAGCAGGCCTCGAAGGACTCCTGTGTAAAACCGGCAAGCTTGGCGATTTGCAGCAGTGCGTCCTTGGTATTGTTCACACCAACCCAGTTCGCCTGCTGCCTAAACAGCACGTCGACCATCGGGAAATAGTTGTCCTTGGAGCAGCGCGCCAGCATGAAACCGGCCTCGGCGCTGGGATCGAATGGAAACTCGCGCAGTATGTAACGGGCCTTGCCGGTGTCGATATATTTCGTCTTCAGCTCCGGGAATGTGGTTTCGGCGAAATGCGCGCAATGCGGGCAGGTCATCGATGCATATTCGACGATGGTGACCTTTGCGTCGTCCTTGCCAAGCTGCATGTCGGGCAGCGCGCCGGGCTTCAACAAGGCTGCCATATCCACCGTGCCCTGAGCTTCAGGCGCTGTGGCGGCGGCCGGAGCGGCGGCCGGCTTCGCAGGTTCCGGAGCCGCAGGCTTCACATCCTGCGCCTCGGCTTTCTCGCCCGAGTCGCTGCAGGCGGCAAGCAGCGCCACCGCTGGTATTGCGGCCAGCGAAGTCAAAAGGTTTCTGCGGGACAAGGAACGGATCATACGAATCACCTGGCAATAGTTGGATTTTGCAATGCAAAGGCTACAAAAAGCGAGAGTTGGCGCGAATTAAGGCATTACCGCGCCTATTCCAATCGCCAAATCCGGGCATACCATCACGATAGCGCGAGATCACGGCTTCTTTTGACCGAGAATGGTGGCGCCAAGCCGCTCCAGCGAGGCGCGCAGCCCGCCGTCCTCGATCAAACCGACGGTGCCCGACAGCTTCGCTTTCTCGGCCGCAGTCAATGGCCGCAAACTGGGTTTCGGCTTTTCCTTGCCCGCCATTACCGGCTTCTGCACGATCCTGATCCGGCCGATCGCATTGAAACCGAGGAAGGCATTGACCCGGTTGATGATCTCGCCGGTCTCGTGCTGCAGATGCAGTGCCGCTACACCCTCGCAGGCAATCACCAGCACCGCCGGCTCGAACGGATCGTCCTCGTGCATGCGGCGCGGCCACTGAATCTTTTCCGGGCGCGAGCGGCCGGCAAGCCGCGGCCCGGCAATTTCTTCCCATGACTGGACCAACCCGATCGACATGCCGGCCCGCTTGCGCAGCACTGGGTCGAGTATCTCGGTTGCGAGATCGCTCACCGGAACGGGATTGCCGAAGGGCCTTTTCCCTGCCATGTGCGTTCTCCAGCTTCAGCACCAATGGATTAGGGCCGACCCTCGATCAATGGCACTGCACGACCAGACCCGCAAGGCCGTATCCGGAGACAATGGCGAGATCGCATCCCGGCTGCTTGGCTGGTACGACGCGCATCACCGCGACCTGCCCTGGCGCGTTTCGCCGCACGCGCTGGCGGGCGGGGCGCGGCCCGATCCCTATCTGGTCTGGCTTTCCGAGGTGATGCTGCAGCAAACCACGGTCGAGGCGGTAAAATCCTATTTCCGGGCGTTCGTAGAGAAATGGCCAACTGTCCAGGCGCTGGCGGCGGCACCGACCGAAGACGTCATGAAGGCCTGGGCCGGGCTCGGCTATTATTCCCGCGCCCGTAATCTCAAAGCCTGTGCCGATCTCGTCGCGCGGCAAGGCGGCCGCTTCCCGGACAGCGAGTCCGGCTTGAAGGAACTGCCCGGCATCGGCGCCTATACGGCGGCGGCGATCGCGGCGATCGCCTTCGACCGACCAGCCGCGGTCGTCGACGGTAATGTCGAACGGGTCGTCTCACGGCTGTTTTCGATCGCCACGCCGCTGGGCGAAGCCAAGGGCGAGATACGCGGCCAGGTCGAACGCATGGTTCCCCCGACAAGGCCCGGCGATTTCGCGCAGGCGATGATGGACCTGGGCGCGACGATCTGCACGCCGCGCCGGCCCCGCTGCATGCTCTGCCCCGTTCGCGAGGACTGCAGCGCCACAATCTCGGGCGATCCCGAACGCTTTCCGGTCCGCCTGCCCAAGGCCGAAAGGCCCTTACGCCGCGGTGCCGCCTTCGTTGCCGTCAGGGGCGACGGCGCCGTGCTTTTGCGAAAGCGCGTCGAAAAGGGCCTCCTCGGCGGCATGACTGAGGTGCCGACGACCGGCTGGACGTCGCGCATCGACGGCGCCACCACGGAAGCGGCAGCCCCCTTCCCCGGCAACTGGCGGCAGGCCGGACGCATCGGCCATGTCTTTACTCATTTTGCGCTTGAACTCGACGTGTTCAAGGCGGAGACCGACAGTGCCGCCCCGGCCGGGCATTTCTGGTCGCCGGCCCATGAAATTTCCGGGGAAGCGCTGCCGAGCGTCATGAAAAAGGTAATCGAAGCGGCGATACCGGGCGCGACGAAAAAGCAGCGCCCGCGTTGAAAGAGAGAAGAATGACTGAAATCCGCCACATCGTTTTCGACATCGGCAAAGTACTGATCCACTATGATCCGAACCTGCCCTTCAGCCGCTTGATCCCCGATCCCGACGAACGGAAATGGTTCTTCGACAATGTCTGCACGCATGATTGGAACATCGAGCAGGACCGCGGCCGCAGTTGGGAAGAGGCCGAAGCGCTGGCGATCGCGCAGTATCCCGAGCACGCCGAAAACATCCGCAATTTCCGCCGGCACTGGCACGAGATGGTGCCTCACGCCTATGAGGACAGCGTCGCCATCATGATCGGCCTGATCGACAGCGGCCATGACGTGACGATGCTCACCAATTTCGCTGCGGATACGCTCGCCGAAGCCCGCGAGCGCTTCGATTTCCTCAATCGGCCGCGCGGCGTCACCGTTTCCGGCGACATCCGCCAGATCAAGCCGGACCGCGCCATCTATGATCACCACGTTGCCGCGTTCGGCCTCGAACCGTCAGCCACGCTGTTCATCGACGACAGCCAGAAGAACGTCGACGGCGCCAAGGCGGCCGGCTGGCAATCGGTGCTGTTCACCGATGCAAAGACGCTCAGGGCGGACCTTCAGCGTCTGGGGATCAGAGCCTGATTTGAATCACTTCGACAGGCTCACTGGATAACCTGCTTCAACGCGACGGATTGCAATAGAATCCGTTCCCAGACCGGCTTGTTGGGCGGGAGCAGAATGTGTATATTTAATCAAATTCGTACACATTGAGCATCGCCATGCGAACCAACATAGAACTCGACGACAAACTGATCGCAGAGGCCATGGCCGCCTCCGGTCTCAAGACCAAGAAAGCCACCATTGAGGCGGCCTTGCGCACTCTGGTGCGCAGGCATCGGAAGGAGATGGCTATCGCCACCCTTGCTGGCGCCGGCTGGTACGGCGATCTTGACGCCATGCGGGAAGGTCGTTCGCCCGATCAGCATCGATGATCGTCGTCGACAGTTCCGTCTGGATCGCTCATCTGCGCAATACGGACAGCGTCTCGGTCGGTAAGCTCCGGCATCTCGATGACACTCAGGAGATTTTGGTCGGAGATTTGATCTTGCTGGAAGTGCTACAAGGCGCGCGCGACGAACCGCATGCCCAACTGATTGAGCGGAACCTTCGACAGTTCGCTGTTGTGCCGATGCTGAATCCGGCGACGGCAGTCGAAGCTGCCCGGAACTACCGCATGCTCCGGCAGCGCGGCATCACCATCCGCAAGACAATCGATATGATCATCGGCACATTCTGCATCCAGGGCGGATACGCGCTGTTGCATGATGACCGAGACTTCGACCCGATGGTTGATCATCTCGGCCTGCAACTCGCTTGATCGTAAGTTCCGACCGGCGGCCTGCCGACAGGGCGTCATTCGTCCGGTCGCGCCGTCCTGCTTCCGTCCGCAACGATGTGCAACGAGATCGCCAGAGCGGTTTTTGTCAGGCCCCGGCCCGCTCCATGCCTAGCCGAGCAATGCGGCGAAGCTCGTCGATCGGGGTCAGGCCGCCGCTGCGCTCATAATGCCAGAAAGTCCATCCGTTGCAGGCGTCCAGCCCCTGCACTTGTGCGCCGATCTTGTGGATCGACCCGGCACTGTCGCCGATCGCTAGCGTGCCGTCGGCGCGCACTTTTGCCGCCCAGCGCTTCTTGGCGTCGTAGAGCGTGGCGCCGGGCGCGACCAGGCCATTGTCGAGAAGCGTGACGAAGGCGACGCGCGGCTCGGCGCGCTTACCGGTCAGTACCGTCAAATTGGCGCCTTCCAGCGGCCGGACCGCATCGATACGTTCCATGGCGGCATCGATATAGGTTTGTTCGCGCTCGATGCCGACGAAGTGGCGGCCAAGCCGCTTGGCCACAGCCCCAGTGGTGCCTGAACCGAAGAAGGGGTCGAGCACGATGTCGCCCGGCCTGGTCGATGCCGTCATGACGCGGGCAAGCAACGCTTCCGGCTTCTGCGTCGGATGCAATTTGTCACCATTGTCGTTCTTCAGGCGCTCGCCGCCGGTGCAGATCGGAAACAGCCAGTCCGAGCGCATCTGGACGTCGTCATTCGACGCCTTCAGCGCCTCGTAGTTGAATGTGTAACCCTTGCCCTTTTGGTCGCGCGATGCCCAGATCATCGTCTCATGCGCGTTCTGGAAACGGCGGCCACGGAAATTGGGCATTGGATTGGTCTTGCGCCAGACGACGTCGTTGAGGATCCAGAAGCCCAGGTCCTGCATCTTGGCGCCGACCCTGAAAATATTGTGGTAGGAGCCGATAACCCAGATCGTGCCGTTGGGCTTCAACACGCGGCGCGCCGCCAGCAGCCAGGCGCGGGTGAAGGCGTCATAGGCCTCAAAACTGTCGAACTGGTCCCAATGGTCATCGACGGCGTCGACCTTGGATTGGTCGGGCCGGTGCAGATCGCCATCGAGCTGCAGATTGTAGGGCGGATCGGCGAAGATCACGTCGATCGACTTTTCCGGCAGCCGTTCGAGCGCGGCGACACAGTCGCCCTTCAGGATCGTATCCAGCCACTCGGATTGCTGGGGAGCATCGGAAAGCTCGTCGAGAAGACGCACGGCAGACATTGTGACACCCAAGGCACGCGTTACTGTTTACTCTCCGTTATGGTTACCGATCAGCGTAAATATTCAATGAAGCAGGCTGCTGAATTTGCGAAGCCCGGTCTGTTGGTGTATGCCGCGCCGCCTGAGCCGTTTGGACCAACGGACCCTCGGCATTCCCTTCATCCCGCTTTCCGGATCACCATGCCCCAGCCAGATCTTGTCATCTTCGATTGCGACGGCGTGCTCGTCGATTCCGAAATCATCGCCGCGCGGATCGATGCCGAGCTGTTGACCTCGGCCGGCTACGAGATATCGGCCGAGGAGATTTCCGAGATCTATGCCGGGTTGACTTTCAAGGACATCATGATGCGGGTCGAGGAAAAGTCCCGGATCCCGTTCCAGGCCTCGCTGATCGACAAGGAGGAACAGCTGGTCGATCGCCGGCTGCGCAGCGATGTGCGTGCCATCGACGGGGCGCACGAGGCTGTCGCCGCGGTAGCAGTGCCGCGCTGCGTCTGTTCGAATTCGCGTTCGGAGCGGATCGAATTCATGCTGGAAAAGGTGCAGCTTTTGCCGTTCTTCGCCGGCCGTATCTTTTCGTCGCTGGAAACCCCGACCGGGAAAACCAAGCCGGCGCCGGACGTGTTTCGGTTCGCCGCGGAAAAGCTCAAGGCCGATCCTGCGAACACCTTCGTCATCGAGGATTCCGTGCACGGCGTCACCGGCGCAAAGACGGCGGGAATGCGCGTCATCGGCTTCACCGGCGCGGCGCACAGCTATCCCGGCCACGCCGATGCGCTGACCGAGGCCGGCGCGGAAACGGTCATCCGCCGCTGGGCGGAGCTGAAAAGCGTGATCGCCGCGCTGTCGGAATGGTCGGCGGACGCCTGAGAGGCCGCCTTCAACCGCCGTGACGCGAATGCAGCGGCTCAGTTGGTCGCGGCGGCTTTCTTCTTCTTCGGCTTGTCTGTCGCTACTTTCGGAGCGCCCTCGTCATACCCGGCATATGCCTGGTAGTCCTTCGCCGTCGGCTCCGGAACGACGACGTTGGAATCGGTGAAGACGAACTGCGTGGCACTCGAAGGATCGGTAACCTGGACCTGATAGGAGTGAAGCTGCGAATAGAGAACTTCGGTGCCGTGCATCACCGCGATGCGGATCGGCATGGTGATGGTGCCGGGGGTGAACATCGGGCCAGGCACGACCTTGCCGGCGACGGCTATCTTCATCGACAAGGAGCCGTTGGCGCGGCTGCAGTCGCGGGTCACATCGGTGATCGAAGCCTGATAGATGATCTTGGCGGAATCGTCCGGCTGATCGACGCCTGCCGCATCCGCTGCCGGCTGGGCGGCTTCCTCGGCGGCGACGTCGGTTTTTTTCTTCGGCTTCGGACCGCTCTTGGCGTAGGTATTGAAGAAGGCGGTGCCGTCACGCAACGTCACTTTCGGGCAATAGGCCTGCAGCTGGCTGGAAAGCACCTTGGGATCGGGTGGCGGTGGCGGTGTCGTATCCTTTTTGCCGAAGCCGAGAATTCCATTGTCGCTCGATTGGCAGCCTGCGGCGGCAAGCATAAAGCAGGCGAGCGCCAGACCCGCGACAAAACGACCGTTAAATGAATGAAACGCCATGAACTGCACTTCCCTCTCGCAAAGCCGGTGACGTATATCAACCGCGCGGCAAAAATGCGACTGAGCCTGCGCAGAAATCCACCACCTCGCGGCGGGCGAAAATTCCCGGCAGCAATGGAAACGTGACGATGCAATATGTGAGTACCCGCGGGGAAGCGCCCGCGCTTGGATTTTCCGACGCGGTGCTGGCCGGACTGGCGCGCGACGGCGGGCTTTACCTGCCGAGTGCCTGGCCGCTTTTTTCCGCAGCCGAGATCCGCGCCATGCGCGGCCTTGCCTATCCCGATCTTGCCATCCGTGTGCTGTCGCCGTTCATCGGCGGCGAGATCGCGGCGCCGGTGTTCGAACGGCTGGTGCGCGAAGCCTATGCGACCTTCCGCCATGAGGCCGTCTGCCCGCTGGTGCAGACCGGGCCGAACAGCTTCGTGCTCGAGCTCTTCCACGGCCCGACGCTCGCGTTCAAGGATGTGGCGATGCAGCTTCTTGCTCGGCTGATGGACCATGTGCTGGCCGAGCGCGACCAGCGCGCCACCATTGTCGGTGCCACCTCCGGCGACACCGGAGGGGCCGCCATCGATGCCTTTGCCGGGCGCAACCGCACCGACATCTTCGTGCTTTTCCCGCACGGCCGCGTCTCGCCGGTACAGCAGCGGCAGATGACGACCTCGACCGCCGCAAACGTCCATGCGTTGGCGATCGAAGGCAATTTCGACGACTGCCAGGGCCTGGTGAAGGACATGTTCAACGACCACGGCTTTCGCGACCGGGTATCGCTGTCCGGCGTCAACTCGATCAACTGGGCCCGCATCATGGCCCAGATCGTCTATTATTTCTCCTCCGCGCTGTCGCTCGGCGCGCCCGACAGGCCGGTTTCCTTCACCGTGCCGACCGGCAATTTCGGCGACATCTTCGCCGGCTATGCCGCCAAGAAGATGGGGCTGCCGATCGAACGGCTGATCATTGCCACCAACGACAACGATATTCTGGCGCGCACGCTGGCGACCGGCGAATACCGCATGAAGGGGGTCTTTTCGACCACGTCGCCTTCGATGGACATCCAGGTGTCTTCGAACTTCGAACGCTTGCTGTTCGAGGCAGCCGGCCGCGATGCCTCGACCGTACGGCGCTACATGGACGGGCTCAAGCAGTCCGGCGCCTTCACCATCGAGGCCGGCGAAATCGCCAGGATCCGCTCCGAATTCGACGCCGGCCGCGCCACTATGGACGAGGTCGCCGCCACCATCCGCACCACACTTGCGGCGAGCGGCTATCTGCTCGACCCGCATACGGCCGCAGCCGTGCATGTGGCCGCCGGCAAGGTTGCGGGTGAGGTGCCGATGGTGGTGCTGGGCACTGCGCACCCGGCAAAGTTTCCCGCCGCCGTCGAAGCCGCCAGTGGCGTGTCGCCTGCCCTGCCTGCATGGCTAGGCGGGTTGATGAGCGCCGAGGAAAAATACACGGTACTTCCATCCGACCTGAAAATGGTGGAAGATTATCTCGGCCGCCACGCGCGGGCGGCGCGTTAGGGAGTAATTGCCATATGGGTGTTGAGGTAAGCCGTCTGTCGAACGGCCTGACAGTCGCCACCGAAACCCTTCCAAGCCTCGAATCTGTTGCCCTTGGCGCCTGGGTCAAGTCGGGCGCACGCAACGAGCGTGACGAAGAGCACGGAATGGCGCACTTGCTCGAGCACATGGCTTTCAAGGGCACCAGGCGGCGAAGCGCCTTCGAGATCGCCTCGGAGATCGAGGACGTCGGCGGCGAGATCAATGCCGCCACCAGCGTCGAGACGACCTCCTATTATGCAAGGGTTCTGAGCGACGACGTGCCGCTGGCCGTCGATATCCTTTCCGACATCCTGCAGGAATCCGAATTCGATCCGCAGGAGCTGGAGCGCGAGCAGCATGTGATTCTGCAGGAGATCGGCGCCGCGCACGATACGCCCGACGACGTCGTTTTCGATCACTTTACCGAGACCGCCTTTCGCCACCAGACTATCGGCCGCTCGATTCTCGGCACGCCGGAAACCGTCAAATCCTTTACTTCGAAGCAGCTGCACGACTTCATCGAACGACAGTACGGCGCCGAGAACATGGTGATGGTGGCGGCCGGCGATATCAAGCACGACGATTTCGTGCGCGAGGTCGAAAAGCGTCTCGGTAGCTTCCGCGGCAAGGCCGATGGCACCATCCCGCAATACGCGCAGTATGTCGGCGGCGATTTTCGCGAGGACCGCGACCTGATGGACGCCCAGATCGTGCTGGGTTTCGAGGGCCGCGCCTATCACGTCCGCGATTTCTATGCCTCTCAGGTCCTGTCGATGATCCTGGGTGGCGGCATGTCGTCGCGGCTTTTCCAGGAAGTCCGTGAAAAACGCGGCCTGTGCTATTCGGTCTATGCCTTCCATTGGGGTTTTTCCGACACCGGCGTCTTCGGGGTCCATGCGGCGACCGGACAAAGCGATATTGCCGAGCTGGTGCCTGTGATCATCGACGAGCTGCAAAAGGCCGGTGAAAACATCCTGCAGGAGGAGCTCGACCGGGCGCGTGCCCAATACCGCGCCGGGCTGATCATGTCGGCCGAGAGCCCGGCCAGCCGCGCCTCGCAGATCGCCAGGCAGTTGCTTCTGTTCGGCAGGCCGATCGCCAAGGAAGAGCTGATGGAGCGGCTGGCGGCGTTGACCGTCGAGCGGCTGACGGATCTGTCGTCTCGACTTTTTTCGACCAAGCCGACGCTTACAGCCGTCGGGCCGGTGGGTACGCTCGCGCCCTATGAGGCGATCCTCGATTCGCTTTCGGGCACGCAGACCACTGCCCGTAAGCTTGCCGTCTAAGCCTATTCGAGCGTCGTGTTCGCGCTCCCTTTCTTTCGCCGCGACCTGCCGGCACTGAAGGGCGAGCTTGTCACGCTGCGCGTACCGCTGACCAGCGACTATCGCGAGTGGTCGGTGCTGCGCAGCGAAAGCCGCGCCTTTCTTGAGCCGTGGGAGCCGCGATGGACCCCTGACGAACTCGACCGCACGGCGTGGCGGCATCGTATCGGCCGCTACCGCGAGGACTACGCGCAGGGGACGGCGATCGCCTTCTTCATCTTCGAGAAAAGCAGCGGCAAGCTGGCCGGCGGTATCACCCTCGGCAATATCCGCCACGGGGTCGCCCAAAGCGGCCATATCGGCTACTGGATCGGCGAGCGCTTCAGCGGACGCGGCCTGATGACCGATGCCGTCAAGGTGGTGACGCGTTTCGCCTTCGAAACGCTGCGATTGCACCGGATCGAAGCTGCCTGTATCCCCGATAACGCCCGGTCGATCCGCGTGCTTGAAAAAGCCGGATTCCGGCGCGAAGGACTGCTACGATCCTATCTCAGGATCAACGGCATCTGGCAGGACCATTACCTATACGCCCGAATCGCGGACGATCCGCCGGGCGTTGGAACAAAGGGCTGATTTTGACGAATTTTCTGCGCAACGGGTCGCTGCTTGCCTTTATGCTGGCGGCAATCGTCACGCTCTGCGCGGCATCCTCGGCGTTTGCCGTCGAACCGATCAAGATCGCCCGCGACGACGTGGCGCTCGACCTTTCAGGCGCCGTCGAAATCTACCGCAACCAGGGCGAGAATTTCCAGGTCTCGACGGCACCCGGCCCGGACGGGATCGTGCGGCGCATCGAGGTCGAGGCCAATGACGCTCGCTCGACCGGCGACTGGGCGGTGTTCGCGCTCGCTAACACCACCGACCAGCAACTCGACAGGCTGATTGTCGCACCGCATTTCCGGCTGGTGAATTCCGGCCTGTTCTGGCCGGATCTCGGCTCGACCCGTATCGCCGCGATCACGCCCAGCGAAGGCTTTGCGCTCGACCGCCAGACCAGCCCCGACGCCGACGTGTTCCGGGTCACGCTGAACCCCGGAACGGTGATTACCTTCATCGCCGAGCTCGCCTCGCCCAAGCTGCCGCAGGTCTATCTGTGGGACCCTGAATCCTACAAGGACTCGGTCAATTCCTACACGCTGTTTCGTGGCATCGTCATCGGCATCGCCGGCCTGCTGGCGCTGTTCCTGACCATTCTTTTCGTCGTCAAGGGGACCTCGATGTTCCCGGCAACGGCGGCCCTAGCCTGGGCGGTGCTTGCCTATATCTGCGTCGATTTCGGCTTTCTCAACAAGATCATAGAGATCTCACCGGGCAATGAGCAGATGTGGCGCGCCGGAACGGAGGTGGCGCTCGCGGCGACCTTCGTGGTGTTCCTGTTTGCCTATCTCAACCTCAACCGGTGGCACGGCCATTTCAGCTACGGCGCACTGGTCTGGATTCTCGGGCTGGTGCTGATCGCCGGCGTCGCCATCATCGATCCGGCGGTTGCCGCCGGCATTGCCAGGCTGTCCTTCGCCGCCACCGCGCTGACCGGGCTCGGCCTGATCATCTTCCTCGGTATCCGCGGTTACGACCGCGCCATCATGCTGGTGCCCAGTTGGGTGATGGTTCTACTGTGGCTATGCGGATCGTGGATGGCGATCACCGGCATGTTGGACAACGACATCGCCCAGCCGGCGCTGGGCGGCGGGCTGATCCTCATCATCCTGCTGATCGGCTTCACCGTGATGCAGCACGCTTTTGCCGGCGGCGCCCTGCATCAGGGCCTGTTCTCCGATCTCGAGCGCCAGGCGCTGGCGGTTGCCGGATCGGGCGATACTGTGTGGGACTGGGACGTGCTGCGCGACCGCGTCGTCACTCGTCCCGACGTCAGCATCCAGCTCGGTCTTGCCCCCAACAGCCTCGGCGGTCCCGCCCGCAACTGGCTGCCGGTGCTGCATGCCGACGACCGCGACACGTTTCGCACGACGCTCGACGTGGTGCTCGAGCACCGGCGCGGCCGGGTGTCGCAAAACTTCCGCCTGCGCGGCGCCGACGGGCACTATCACTGGTTTGCGCTGCGCGCCCGGCCGGTGATCGGCTCGGACGGCGAGGTCATCCGCTGCGTCGGCACCATGGTCGACGTGACGGAGCAGAAGAAATCCGAGGAACGGCTTCTGCATGACGCCGTGCACGACAATCTGACCGGCCTGCCCAACCGCGAGCTGTTCATGAACCGGCTGGAGGCGATCATTTCGATCGCCCGCACCGAAGAGAAGGTGCGCCCGACCGTCTTCGTCATCGACATCGACCGCTTCAAGCAGGTCAATGACGGGCTCGGCATCTCGGCGGGCGACACCATCCTTTTGACCATCGCGCGGCGGCTGCACCGCCTGCTCAAGCCGAAGGATTCACTGTCGCGCTTTGCCGGCGACCAGTTCGCGCTGATGCTTTTGTCGGAGCAGGATCCGGCTCGCATCGCGGCCATTGCCGATGCCATCAAGCACGCCATCAACAACCCGATCACCTTCGCCAAGCGCGAGATCGTGCTGACCGCCTCGATCGGGCTGATCACCTGGACCTCCACGCAGACCTCAGCCGAGGACATGGTCAAGGATGCCGAGCTTGCCATGCATCAAGCCAAGCGCTTCGGCGGAGACAGGATCGAGCCGTTCCGGCCCGCCTTCCGCACGGTCGGCACCGACCGGCTGCAGTTCGAGTCCGACCTGCGCCGCGCCATCGAGCGACGCGAATTCACGCTTGCCTATCAGCCGATCGTGCGGCTGGAGGACGGCAGCGTTGCCGGCTTCGAAGCGTTGCTGCGCTGGGACCATCCGCGGCGCGGCATGATCCCGCCGGCGGATTTCATTCCGGTTGCCGAAAACTGCGGCCTGATCGTGCAGCTTGGGCTGTTTGCCATGCAACAGGCTGCCGAAGACCTGGCGGGATGGCAAAAGCAGATCGGCGATGCACCGCTGTCGGTCTCGGTCAATCTGTCCAGCCGCCAGCTCATCCGCCGCGACCTGGTCAGCGACGTCCGCTCGGTGATCGCGCGGGCCAATCTGAAACCGCGCTGCTTCCGGCTCGAACTCACCGAATCGCTGGTGATGGACAATCCCGAGCAGACCGCTCATGTGCTGACCAAGCTGAAGCAGCTTGGCATCGGCCTGTCGCTGGACGATTTCGGCACCGGCTATTCATCGCTGGCCTATCTGACGCGCTTTCCGTTCGACACCATCAAGATCGACAAGAGCTTCGTCGACGACGCGACGCCGAAACGCGCGGTGCTGCTCAAATCCATGGTCAACATGGCGCATGAGCTCGGCCTGTCGGTCGTTGCCGAAGGCATTTCGGACGAAAGCGATGCGCTGGAGCTGCGGCAGATGGGCTGCGAATACGTGCAAAGCTTCATGTTCGGCGCACCGATGCCCGGCGACCAGGTGCTGAAGACGCTGAAGGAACAGTATCCGCTCACTCAAGCGTGACGAGTTTCGGGACGTGATGAGGCTCAGGCGTGACCGGCAGCTAGGCTGAGATGCGCGAGATCGATGCCGATCGAGGCAAGGATCCGGTCGTATTTGCGGTCGATGTCGGCGTCGAACAGAAGCTCGGCACTTGCCGGGCAAGTCAGCCAGCCATTCTCGGCGATCTCGCTTTCAAGCTGGCCCGCACCCCAGCCGGCATAGCCGAGCGCCATCAGCGCCCGCCGTGGTCCGCGGCCGGAGGAGATGGCACGCAAAATGTCGACGGTCGCGGTCAGGCAAACGTCGTCGGACACAGCGAGCGAGGATTCCACCCGGTAGTCGCCCGAATGCAGGACGAAGCCGCGGCTGCGATCCACCGGTCCGCCATTGCGTACGACGAAGTCGCGCGCCGGCGCCGGCAGGCGGATCGCCTCCATCTCGTTCATGATGCCGAGCTGCACGAGCAAGTCCGGAAACAGCATCTGCTGCGTCTGGTTGATGATCAGCCCCATCGCGCCTTCGTCGCTGTGCGCGCAAATGTAGATGACAGAGCGCGTGAAGCGGTCGTCCTTCATGCCGGGCATGGCAATCAGGAACTGGTCGTCGAGAAAGCCAGGTCCTGCGGCCGTCCTTTTATGGCGCAACAAATCCATGGCCACAGCGTAACGCGTTTCCGGGGCGTCGAAAAGATGGGCGGCGCCCGATTTGATCTGGCTCGTAAATCGAAGGTCACGCAAATATGATGCCGGCCGCGTCATGAAATCATTGTGCGGCCATCAACGGACGATCAAATCACCGTCATGCAAAGCTTGAAAATCCTGCTGCTTAGTGTGGCCATTGGATCGGCGACCGGCTCCCCCGCGTCAGCCTCCTCGTCGGCCTGGTACAACAGCGAAGGCGGCAGGGTGCGGCTGGTAACGAGCGGCAAAGCCGACGAGGCCGGACGTCTCCAGGGCGTCCTCGACATTGAGCTGAAGCCCGGCTGGAAAACCTATTGGCGCGATCCGGGCGATGCGGGCGTGCCGCCACAGATCGACGTCTCGGCCAGCACCAACATTGCCGACGCGACGCTTTCGTTTCCGCCGCCGCAACGCCATGACGACGGCTATGGCAAATGGGCCGGCTACGACCACCCGGTTTCGTTGCCGGTGACGTTCACGCTTGCCGCGCCCGGCCAGCCGGCCGTCATCGATGCGGACATTTTCCTCGGCATCTGCGAAACCATCTGCATCCCGGTGCAGACAAGACTGACCGTCGATCCCGGCGCCGATCCGGACAACGCCGAGGATGCGACACTGGTCAAGGCAGGCCTTGCAACCCTGCCCGCTGCCGCGACTCCTGGTTTCGGCATAAACGTACTGCCGGGCGACCACGAAACGCTGATTGTCGAAGCGAGCTTTCCGGGCAGCCCCGAGGGCGCCGACTTCTTCGTTGCCGGCGAACGCGACTACATGTTCGGTGCCCCGGCACGCAGCGAAAAGGATGGCAAGCTGATCTTTACTGTGCCGATCCTCGACAGGCCGTCGACAACGCCAATCGATGGCGGCCTGCACTACACACTGACTAGTGCCGCTGGCGCGGTCGAAGGCCTGCTGCCTTTTCCGTGATGCCAACGTCTGGACGGTTGCCGGGAGCGCCTTAGTTCGCTATCGCAAGGACACTCCCTTTCCATTCTCAAGCGAGGACCATCATGACGATCTCCGTTGGCGACAAACTGCCCGATGCGACCTTCAAGACAATGACCGCCGACGGTGCAAAGCCGATCACGACGGGCGAGATATTCTCAGGAAAGACGGTCGTGCTGTTTGGCGTTCCAGGCGCCTTCACGCCGACCTGCAGCAACAATCATCTGCCCGGCTACCTGGATAATTTCGACGCCATCCTGGCGCGCGGCGTCGACACTATCGCCGTTGTCTCGGTCAACGATGTTCACGTCATGGGGGCTTGGGCCCGCTTCAGCGGCGGTGAAGGCAAAATCCTTTATCTTGCCGATGGCAATGGCGATTTCGCCAAATCGGTCGGCCTCGACGCCGACCTCTCCAGCGGCGGCATGGGGCTGCGCTCGAAGCGTTTTTCGATGATCGTCGACGACGGCAAGGTCACCGCGCTCAATGTCGAGACAAAGCCCGGCGTCGACGAATCCGGTGCGGCTCACATTCTGGGACAGCTTTCCGTCCTGGCGACAGCCTAGGCCAGGCACGGCAAAGGGCGCCTTCGAGCGCTCAACGTCCAAGGACGCTGACTTTTGCATCGGCGCATGATCCTTCCGAAAGCCAACCCGGCTTTCGGGGCCATGCGTCGGCCCTTCGGGACTGCTTGCTTTTGGGGACCTCGATTATGTCTGACATCGTCTGGCGCAGCGTCGCGATCGGTATCGGCGCAACCGCGCTTATGGATATCTGGGCGATTTTCCTGAACAAGGCGTTTGCTCAACCGCGGCCGAACTGGGGGCTGGTCGGCCGCTGGGTCTGGCATCTCAGGGAAGGCAAGGTCTTCCATGACGACATTGGCGATGCCTCGCCCCACGCCCATGAATCAGCGCTTGGCTGGGCCTTTCATTATGCTGTCGGCATCGTCTACGGCATCATACTGGTCGTGCTGGCCGGAACGGCCTGGCTCACCGCGCCGACCTTTCTGCCAGCCTTTATCCTCGGCATCGTCACAGTCGGCGCCGGGTGGTTTTTGCTGGCGCCCGGCATGGGTGCGGGCTGGGCTGCTTCGAAGCGCCCCAATCCGATGCAGGTCCGCGCCCTCAATCTTGTGTCGCATACGGTGTTCGCACTCGGACTGTTCGGCACCGCCCTTCTGATCCGCTGACACGCCAGCTCAACCGGATCAATAACTCTGGGTCGAGCGCCGAACCTTCTTGGCCGCCGATTGCTTGGACTGGGTGCCTTGCTTCGGCGGCACGGAGGCGAGCACGGGTTTCGCCGACTTCGTCTTGAATGGCGCCATGCCGAGCCGCGCCAATTCATCGGCGCGCTCGTTCTCGGGATGGCCGGCATGGCCCTTGACCCAATGCCAGGTGACCTGGTGGCGGTTGCGCGCCGCGTCGAGCTGCTGCCACAGCTCGGCATTCTTCACCGGCTGCCGGGCGGCGGTCTTCCAGCCGTTGCGCTTCCAGCCATCGATCCAGCCGAAAATGCCGTCCTTGACGTAGTTGCTGTCGGTATAGAGGTCGACGACGCAAGGCTCCTTGAGCGCATTGAGCGCCGAGATGGCAGCCAACAACTCCATGCGGTTGTTGGTGGTCAGAGCCTCGCCACCATGGAGCTCCTTGATGGCGCCGTTGAAGCGCAGGATTGCGCCCCAGCCGCCAGGCCCGGGATTGCCCGAACAGGCACCATCGGTGAAGATTTCGACGCGCTTGGTCATGTCAGTCCATATTCGGAAGGAGAATTGATCGCCCGGTGGAAGCGCATCCGGCGGATATACTCGGTCGGGTCGCGTTTCATCACCAGCCCGCCGTCCGGGACCGTCAGCCAATCGTAGAGGCGGGTCAGCATGAAGCGCAGCGCCGAGCCGCGCGCCAGCATCGGCAGCGCGGCTTTCTCGTCACTGCTCAACGGCCGCACGCTCTGGTAGCCGGCAAGCAGCGCCGTGCCCTTGGTCAGATTGAAGGAAAAATCCTTCTCGAAGCACCAGGCGTTGAGGCACGTGGCAACGTCATAGGCGTAGAGGTCGTTGCAGGCGAAATAGAAGTCGATCAGCCCGGACAGTTTCTCGCCGAGGAAGAACACATTGTCCGGGAAAAGATCAGCATGGATGATGCCTTGCGGCAGACCGTTCGGCCAGTTCCGCTCGAAATCAGCGAAGTCGGCATCGACCTCGGCCGCCAGTCCCGGCTCGACCTCGTCGGCGCGGGCGCGGGCGGCGTTCCACAGCTTGCGCCAGCCATCGATGGCAAGGGCGTTGGGGCGGGTCATCGGAAAATCCGCGCCGGCGAGATGCAGTGCCGCCAGCGCCTTGCCGACCTCGCCGCAATGCGCAGCCATCGGCCGCCGCAGCGACAGGCCTTCGAGAAAGGTGATGACGACCGCCGGCCGGCCGGCAAGTGTTCCGATCACACCGCCATCATGTGCGGTGACCGGGAGCGGGCACGAAATGCCCTTTCTGGCGAGGTGGGCCATGAGGCCGAGAAAGAACGGCAGGTCAGCCTTGTCGACGCGCTTTTCGTAAAGCGTCAGGATGTAGGAGCCGAAGCTGGTGTGCAGCAGAAAATTCGAGTTTTCGGTGCCTTCGGCGATGCCCTTGTAGGACAAGAGGTCGCCGATCGGATAGTTCCTGAGGAATGCGCCGAGCTCGCCCTCATTGACGTCCGTGTAGACCGCCATCGTTGCTACGCGGCTCCGTTGACGAAGGCCATGTCGGCTGCCGTCAGTTCGACATCGCGCAACACCCGCATCACCGGAAAGTCCTCCGTCTCGGTCGCCGTCACGGCCAGCTCGATGGTCACGTCGAAGCGCTGCCTGAAAGCATCGACGATCTCGTCGACGATGATCTCCGGCGCCGAGGCGCCCGCCGACAGGCCGAGCGTCGAAATGCCGGCAATGTCATTCCACGGAATTTCGGAGGCGCGCTGCACGAGAAGCGACATCGAAGCGCCGGCGCGCTCGGCCACTTCGACCAGGCGTCGCGAGTTGGAGGAGTTAGGTGCGCCGACGACCAGGAAGAGATCGGCGCCGGCCGCTGTTTCCTTGACCGCTTCCTGGCGATTGGTGGTGGCATAGCAGATCGATTCCGCCGCCGGCGCATGCAGCTCGGGAAAACGCTGCTGCAGGGCGCGAATGATACCGGCGGTGTCCTCGACCGACAGCGTCGTCTGGGTGACGAAGCCGAGCGCTTGCGGGTCTGCAGGCACGAAGCTTGCGGCGTCGGCCTCGGTCTCGACCAGAGTGACCGCGCCGTCCGGCAACTGGCCCATTGTGCCGATCACCTCCGGGTGCCCGGCATGGCCGATCAAGAGCACGTGGCGGCCAAGCCGCTGATGGCGCATCGCCTGCTTATGGACTTTCGAGACCAGCGGGCAAGTCGCGTCGAGATAGAAGAGATTGCGGGACTGGGCGTCTGCCGGCACCGATTTCGGCACGCCATGCGCCGAAAAGACGACCGGGCTCTGGCGATGCTCGGGCGGGATCTCGGAGAGTTCCTCGATGAACACCGCGCCGAGGCTTTGCAGCCCTTCGACGACGTAGCGGTTGTGCACGATCTCGTGGCGGACATAGACCGGCGCGCCGTATTTCTTCAGCGCCAGCACGACGATCTGGATGGCACGGTCGACGCCCGCACAGAAACCGCGCGGCTGGCAAAGCCGGATGGTCAGCGGTGGCTTTGTGTGAAGCATGATTGCATCTTACGCTGATTGTAGGCCGGTTGATCCGGTTATGACTTCTGAGCTCAAGGCGCGAAATGAGGTGTGCGACCCTGCCCTGTCAAGGGTTGTGGCGGCGATCATTGGTCTTTCGCCGGGCGGCGGAGCCAGGAGATGAGGACACCGGCAAGGGCGGCGGCAAGGCCGTACCAGGTTATCGCATATTGCAGATGGCTGTTCGGCAGGTCGATGACGGTGACACCGCCAACCGGCAGCCCGCCGGGGTTAGCCACGGCGTTCGCATCGATGAAGATCGGCACCAGCGCCGCACCTGCCGGCAGGCCGGCGCTCGAGGCCATCGCGTCACGATCTTTCCAGTAGAAGATGTTCTTATGCGGATCATTGTCGGGAAGCATCATCGAGGGCTTGGCCGGCAGCGGGTTGCGGGCGAGCCCCGTCACCGTCACTTCGCCCGTCGCCTGCCCCTGCGGCCGCTTGGCTGGGTCCTTGAAATCGTAAGGCACGAAGCCGCGGTTGATCAGTACGAAACGGCCATCGTCGAGCTGCAGCGGCGTGAAGACGTCGAAACCGGACTGGCCTTCCCAGGTGGCGAGGAAATGCCGCTCGCCTTGATGCCGGAAAGTGCCGGTCACCGTTACCGGCGTGTAGTCCACGTCGCCGGTGGCAGCAAACCGCTTTTCGACCTCGGCCAATGGCACAGGCGCCGAATGCGTGCGCTGGTCTATCGTCTGGAGAAGGCCCTCTTTCCAGTGCAGGCGCTGAACCTGCCAGGTGCCGAGCGCCAGCAGTATCAAAAACAGGACGACACCCAGGGCGAGCGCCAATGCGCGCTTCGGCCGCGACCGGCCGGCCACCGAACCCGATGCCTCGCTCATTCGCCGCGATCCAGCCGGCCCTCGGCCGCCTTGTTGCGGTATTGCAGCGTCAGCAGCACGCCCTTGATCAGCCGGAGCGCCGCCAGGCAAAGCACAAGCGTCAGCGGAATCCACAGCAGCAGATGCAGCCAGAGCGGCGGATTGAGCGTCACCTCCATCCACAGCGCCAGGCCGACGACGATGAAGCCGATGATCAGGATAACGAACACCGCCGGCCCGTCGCCGGCATCGGCGAAGGAATAATCGAGGCCGCAATTGGTGCAGCGATTGCCGACCGTGAGGAACCCTGAGAACAGCTTGCCCTCGCCACAGCGGGGGCAGCGGCCATGCAGGCCGGCCGAGATCGCATCGATTGGTGGCCAGATCGCCTTGTCGTCGCTCATGAGGTCATCCTAGGAGCATTTGCCGCAAAAGATAAGGCGGCCACGTCGCCGCAGCCGCCTTGTCGATTTCCTCAGCTCGATCTCAGTGCGGTTCGATCATCGCGCCGTTCGATGCCCAGACGTAGATCGAGGCAAACAGGAACAGCCACACCACGTCGACGAAGTGCCAGTACCAGGCGGCGGCCTCGAAGCCGAAATGTTGCTTGGGCGTGAAGTCGCCCTTCATGGCGCGGATCAGGCAGACCAGCAGGAAGATCGTGCCGATGATGACGTGGAAACCATGGAAGCCGGTCGCCATGAAGAAGGTGGCGCCGTAGATCGAATCCCTGAAGCCGAACGGCGCGTGCATGTACTCGTAGGCCTGCACCATGGTGAACAGCATGCCGAGGCCGACGGTCAGCACCAAGCCGTTGATCAGGCCTTTGCGGTCGCCGTGGATGAGCGAGTGGTGCGCCCAGGTCACCGTGGTGCCCGACAGAAGCAGGATGACGGTGTTGTAGAGCGGCAGATGGAAGGGGTCGAGAACTTCGAGGCCCTTGGGTGGCCAGACGCCGCCGGTGAAGGCGGTACGGGCGTATTGATGGACCTCGCCCGGAAACAGGCTGGCGTCGAAGAAGGCCCAGAACCAGGCGACGAAGAACATCACCTCGGAGGCGATGAACATGATCATGCCGTAGCGCAGGTGCAGCGACACGACACGGGTGTGGTGTCCCTCATGCGCTTCCTTGATCGTATCCGACCACCAGGCGAACATCGTGTAGATGACGATCAGCAGGCCGATGAAGAACAGCCATGGATTGGCGACATTGAAACCGAAGATCGGGAAATCGCCGCCCTTGAGGTATTGCATGTAACAGACGCCGCCGAACGCGGTCACCAGCGCCCCGACGGAGCCCAGGAAAGGCCACGGGCTCGGGTCGACGAGGTGGTAGTCATGTTGTGGTTTTGCGTGTGCGTCTGCCATATCAACCCCCGAGGCTTGCTTCGGTATCTGAAATCTTGTTGCGGCGGCCGTCGGCCGGCACCGATGATGCGACCGGCTTGGTCTTGTCGACCGGGAACATCGTGTAGGACAGGGTAATCGTCCTCAAATCCTTCAATTCCGGCGCGTTGACGATGTCGGGATCGACATAGAACACGACCGGCATGTCCAGTGTCTCGCCCGGCTTCAGCGTCGTGTCGGTGAAGCAGAAACACTCGACCTTGTTGAAGTAAGGTCCGGCCAGCTCAGGCTGTACATTGAAGGTGGCCCGTCCGGTGATGGGCCGGCTGAATTTGTTCGTCGCGCTGAAATGCGCCTCGGCGGTCTCGCCGATCTTGATGGTGATCGAGCGGGCGACCGGTTGGAATTGCCAGGGAACCCCGACCGTGTTGGCATCGAAGCGGATGGTGATGTCGCGGTCGAGCACCCGGTCGGCATATTGCTGGGTCGCCCTTTTGACGGTGCCGCCGTAGCCTGTCGCCTGGCAGAACATCGCATAGAGCGGCACCGCGGCGTAGGCCATGCCGATCATGCCGCCGAAGAACGCGATGCAGACGCCGGCGACGACACGGTTCGTGTTTTTCTTCGTAGGATCGGTGACTGTTTGCCTGGTCATCGTCAGCTCACATCGAGCCGGGGAAACTGTGACCAAATTTCACGATGGTCGCGACGTAGAATATGACGACCAGCGCCGCCAGCGCGAAACCGATTGCGGCCGAGCGATTGCGGCGGGCCTTCTGCTGACGTTCGGTCAGCGTGACCAGTTCAAGCTTCTTGTCGACCATGCTCATGCTCCACCGATGGTCAGCGCGCGCGCGACGACGCAATCGCCAAGGTAGGTGGCGAAGATGGCGAAGAGATAAAGCAGCGAATAGCCGAACAAGGCCTTGGCCGGCCTCATCGCCCTGTCGTCATCGGCCATTTGCAGCACCTTCCACGCATACCAGACGAAGCCGGCGCCGAGCAGCAATGCAACGATGCCATAGGCCGGCGTGGTGAAGCCGAGAACCCATGGCAGCACGCCAACCGGCGCGAGGACCAGCGCATAGGCAAAGATCTGGCGTCTGGTCGCGGGATGGCCGGCAACATTCGGCATCATCGGAATACCTGCCTTGGCGTAGTCCTCCGACTTGAACAGTGCGAGCGCCCAGAAATGCGGGGGCGTCCACAGGAAGATGATCAGGAACAGCACCAAGCTTTCGAGGCTGATCGATCCGGTGACCGCCGCCCAGCCGATGACCGGCGGAATGGCACCGGCGGCCCCGCCGATAACGATGTTCTGCGGCGTCCAGCGCTTCAGCCACATCGTATAGATAACGGCATAGAAAAAGATGGTGAAGGCTAGAAGCGACGCTGCCAGCCAGTTGACCAGCACGCCGAGCGTCATCACCGACAGAACCGACAGCACCAATCCGAAGCTCAATGCCTCGCCTGGCCGGATGCGGCCGGCCGGCACGGGACGGCCGGCGGTGCGCGTCATCACCGCATCGATGTCTGCGTCGTACCACATGTTGAGCGCACCGGATGCGCCAGCACCAATGGCAATAGCCAGGATCGCTATCACCGCCAGCAGCGGATTGATGGTCACCGGGGCGGCGACCATGCCGACAAACGCGGTGAACACCACCAGCGACATGACGCGCGGCTTCAGCAGGGCGAAGAAATCGCCCGCCGTCGCTTCCGACATGCGGAAGCCCGGCTCGTCAATCAGTCCGTCTTCGGCAAGGGCCATGCGTACTAAAGTCCATCATTCCGTTGGCCAAAACCGCCGGCCGGCCGGCGGTTCCGTATTAAAGGAGGCAACCGCCTACTTGATCTTCGGCAACTGTTCCCACTGGTGGAACGGCGGCGGCGAAGGCAGCTGCCATTCCAGCGTGGTCGCACCCTCGCCCCAAGGATTGGCGCCGGCGACCCGCTTCTTCTGGAACGCCTCGAAGACGCCGAACAGGAAGATGACGACGCCGACAGCCGAGATGTACGAGCCGTAGGACGACACCATATTCCAGCCGGCGAAGGCGTCGGGATAGTCGATATAACGACGCGGCATACCGGAGAGACCGAGGAAGTGCTGCGGGAAAAAGACCAGGTTGACGCCGACGAAAGTGACCCAGAAGTGGGTGTTGGCGATCACCGGCGAATACATGTAGCCGGTCATCTTCGGGAACCAGTAGTACCAGCCGGCGAAGATGGCGAAGACCGCGCCCAGCGACAGCACGTAGTGGAAGTGCGCGACCACGAAATAGGTGTCGTGCAGCGGGCGGTCGAGGCCGGCATTGGCCAGCTGCACGCCGGTGACGCCGCCAACGGTGAACAGGAAGATGAAGCCGATCGCCCACAGCATCGGGGTCTTGAGCGAAATCGACCCGCCCCACATAGTGGCGATCCACGAGAAGATCTTCACACCCGTCGGCACCGCGATGACCATGGTGGCAAAGACGAAATAGCGCTGGGTGTCGAGCGACAGGCCCGTCGTGTACATGTGGTGGGCCCAGACGATGAAGCCCACCGCGCCGATGGCAACCATCGCATAGGCCATGCCGAGATAGCCGAACACCGGCTTCCTCGAAAAGGTCGAGATGATGTGGCTGATGATGCCGAAACCCGGCAGGATCAGAATGTAGACCTCCGGATGGCCGAAGAACCAGAACAGGTGCTGGAACAGGATCGGATCGCCGCCGCCGTCCGGGGCGAAGAAGGTGGTGCCGAAATTGCGGTCGGTCAAAAGCATGGTGATGCCGCCGGCCAGCACCGGCAACGACAGCAGCAACAGGAAGGCGGTGATCAGCACCGACCAGGCGAACAGCGGCATCTTGTGCATGGTCATGCCGGGCGCGCGCATGTTGAAGATGGTGGTGATGAAGTTGATGGCACCAAGAATCGAGGAGGCGCCGGCGATGTGGATTGAAAGAATCGCCAGATCCATGGCCGGCCCAGGCTGGCCCGATGTCGACAGCGGCGGATAAAGCGTCCAGCCGCCGCCGACGCCATAGGCGCCGGGCGCACTCGGGACGAAGGCCGAGAAAATCAGCAGGATGAAAGCCGGCGGCAGCAGCCAGAACGACACGTTATTCATGCGCGGGAAGGCCATATCCGGCGCGCCGATCATGATCGGTACCATCCAGTTGGCAAAGCCGCCGATCAGCGCCGGCATCACCATGAAGAAGATCATGATCAGCGCATGCGCGGTGGTGAAAGCATTGTACATACTCTTGCCGCCGTCGATGGCGGCGTCGCCGTTCATGCCGTAGACCATCTGCGCCAGGCCAGTGAATATCTGGATGCCCGGCTCCTGCAATTCCATGCGCATGACGACCGACAAGGCGCCACCGATGCAGCCCGCCATGATCGCGAAGATCAGATAAAGCGTACCGATGTCCTTGTGGTTGGTCGAATACACCCACCGGACCCAGCCATGATATGGCTTGTGGTCGTGGTCGTCGTGAGCTGCAGCGTCTGCCATGGTCGGCTCCGTTCCCTGAATCTTTTCTGGTCGCGACATCAGTTGCCGGCGGCCGCTACCTTGTTCGTGCCATCGACCTCGGCCATCAGCGCCTTGTTGGCGCCGGGAAGGTCGGTCTTGGCTGCCGCCAGCCAGGTCTTGTATTGCGCATCGGAGACGACGCGAATGGCGATCGGCATGAAGGCGTGGTCCTTACCGCAGAGTTCCGAGCACTGGCCGTAATAGAGGCCTTCCTTATCGGCCTTGAACCACACCTCGTTGATGCGGCCCGGCACCGCATCGGTCTTGATGCCGAAGGACGGCATGGCAAAGGCGTGAATGACGTCGGTCGCCGTCACCAGCACGCGGGTCATGGTGTTGACCGGCACCACCATCTCATTGTCGACGGCGAGCAGGCGCGGATACGCGGCGCGATCTTCCTTGCCGGCAGCAGCCCTGTCGGCATCCTGAAGGATCGCGGAATTGAAGGAAAGCGTGTTGTCGACCTGGTATTCGTAGTCCCAGTTCCACTGATTGCCGGTCGCCTTGACGGTCAGCTTGGCTTCTTCGGGCGGCGTGTACTGCGCGGTCAGCAGCTGGAACGAGGGAATGGCGAGACAGAGCAGGATGACGACGGGACCGACAGTCCAGATGACCTCGATCAGCGTGTTGTGGCTGGTGCGCGACGGGGTCGGGTTGACGCTCGCCCGGAACCGCAAAATGCAGTAGGCGATCAGAAAAAGCACCAAGGCGGTGATCACGATAATGAACGCGAACGAGTAGTTCCCGAACCATTCGATCTGCCGCATGATGTCGGTTGCCGGAGGCTGAAAACTGGTTTCCCACGGTTGGGGCTGGGCTGCATGAGCGGATGCAGCGGCAAACAACGTGGCAGCAGCACTAGCTACGATTTTGGCGGTTGCCAGGAATTTTCTCATCGCCCTCGTCATCTCCCAGTTCCTCGCGATCGAACCGCAAGAATGTCGAACAATGCCGGGACGGGAATCCCGGACAATTCAAGGCTGGTTCAAACCATACTCTATTTGCCTCCGCAAGAAAGGAGCGCCGGAACCCGTGCGGCATTTTTGCGCGCAAGCGCGGCGCTGGCTTCGTGCGGTGACAGCTCGCCGCGAATCACCAGAGCGGCATCCGGGTAGAATGAGCCGCGCGGCGCGCGGAACCGTCGCAATTAGGGCGAAATTGGCACGGAAAAGCGCATTGTCGCCTGTGTCGGGGCAGATCGCCGGGGTCTCGTCCTTTACTTGGGTTTAGTGCGGCTTAAAGTGCCGTGATTCGCAATGGAGCCGTCATGAACCCTTGGCTTTCGAGAACCTTGGCGAAGGTCATCCTTGTTGCCGCCGCAATAGCCTTGCCCGGCGCCGGCCTGGCCAATGCCGCGCAGCCAAGCGGCACGGTGAAGTCGACGCATGGGGCGTGGTCGATCATCTGCGATACGCCGGCCGGTGCTACGTCCGAACAATGCGTGATGATGCAGAACGTCGTCGCCGAGGACCGCCCGGAAATGGGGCTTTCCGTCGTCGTGCTGCGCACAGCAGACAACAAGGCCGAAATCCTGCGTGTGCTGGCGCCGCTCGGCGTGCTGTTGCCCAACGGCCTCGGCCTCAATGTCGACGGCAAGGATATCGGCCGCGCCTACTTCGTGCGCTGTTTCCAGGACGGCTGCTATGCCGAGGTCATCCTGGAAAAGCCGCTGCTCGACACGCTGAAGACCGGAACGTCCGCCACCTTCATCGTCTTCCAGACGCCGGAAGAAGGCATCGGCATTCCCGTCGATCTCAAGGGTTTCGCCGACGGCTTTGCCGCCCTGCCCTGAACGCGGTGTTGTAGCACGATCCAGTGATGTTGACCGGCCGCGGTCACGGCGAATGTCATTTCAGATTGTCTGTGCGGGCCTTCGCGCCTACATCGTGGGAAACAATCCTCCTGCGAACGGATACGCCATGAACAGCCTGATCGGCCAATTCGACATTTCCGACGATCGCATCAAGCAGATCGTCGCCGAGACTATCAACGGCGCCGACGACGGCGAACTGTTTCTCGAATACAGCGAGAGCGAAGCGCTGATGTTCGACAATGGCAAACTGAAGACGGCGAATTTCAACACCGACCAGGGTTTCGGCCTGCGCGCCGTCGCCGGCGAAGCCAGCGGCTACGCCCATTCCAGCGATCTCTCCGAAGCCTCGCTGCTGCGCGCCGCCGATGCCGTTTCGACGGTGAAGAGCGGCTATTCCGGCACGCTTGCCGCAGCGCCCGCCCGCACCAACCGCCATCTCTACGGCGACGGAAACCCTATCCCCTCGCCTTCCTTCGAGGCCAAGGCCAAGCTGCTTCAGGAAATAGACGCGTGGCTGCGGTCCGAGGATCCGCGCGTCAGGCAGGTGACGGCGTCGCTCGCCGCCTCCTGGCAGCATGTCGAGATCGTGCGCGCCGACGGCCAGATGGTGCGCGACATCCGTCCGCTGGTCAGGATCAACGTGTCGGTGGTGGTCGGCGACGGCGACCGTCAGGAGAGCGGCTCCTACGGCACGGGCGGCCGCAAGGATTTTGGCGAATTCCTGGTCGAGGACAGCTGGAAGCACGCGGCCAAGGAGGCACTGCGGCAAGCGCTCGTCAATCTCGAAGCGGTTCCAGCACCTGCCGGCACTTTCGACATCGTGCTGTCGAGCGGCTGGCCGGGCGTCATGCTGCACGAGGCCGTCGGCCACGGGCTGGAAGGCGATTTCAACCGTAAGAAGACGTCGGCCTTTGCCGGCCTGCTTGGCCAACAGGTGGCAGCGAAAGGCGTCACTGTCGTTGACGACGGCACCATGCCCGAGCGGCGTGGTTCGCTGACCGTCGACGACGAAGGCACGCCTTCGGCCTATAACGTGCTGATCGACGATGGCAAGCTGGTCGGCTACATGCAGGACCGCCAGAACGCCCGGCTGATGGGCATGAAAGCCACCGGCAACGGGCGGCGCCAAGGTTACGCACACGAGCCGATGCCGCGCATGACCAACACCTATATGACAGCAGGCGGTATGGAGCCGGACGAGATCATCGCGTCGGTCAAGAACGGCATCTATGCCGTGTCGTTCGGCGGCGGCCAGGTCGACATCACTTCAGGCAAGTTCGTGTTCGGCTGCACCGAGGCCTACATGATCGAGAACGGCAAGGTGACGCAACCGATCAAGGGCGCCATGCTGATCGGCAACGGGCCGGACGCGATGCATCGCGTTTCGATGATCGGCAATGATATGAAGCTCGACACCGGCATCGGCATGTGCGGCAAGGCCGGACAGGGTGTGCCGGTCGGCGTCGGCCAGCCGCATCTCAGGATGAACCAGATGACGGTCGGCGGCACCAGGGTTTGATGCGGCGGCCGCGTTCCGGTAACATCGCCTTCTAAATGATGTTTCCGGATGCCGGTGTCTTCGACCATGTCCAAAGCCAAAATCGTCATCCTGACAGGCGCCGGCATTTCGGCGGAGTCGGGCGTCGCCACGTTCCGGGATCCCGACGGGGTCTGGGCGAAATACGACCTGCAGGACGTGGCCACGCCGCAAGGTTTTGCGCGCGATCCCGTAAAGGTGCAGGATTTCTACAATATGCGCCGGCGGCAGATGGGCAGCGTCGAGCCAAATGCGGCGCACGCCGCGCTGGCCAAGCTCGAGCAGAAATTCCCAGGCGACGTCCTCGTCGTCACGCAGAATATCGACGACCTGCATGAGCGCGCCGGTTCGCGCAAACTGATCCATATGCATGGAGAACTGGACCATGCCCTTTGCCTGGGCTGCGGGCAAAGCAGCGCCTGGGCCGACGACATCGCTGCCCATTCGGCCTGTCCAGCGTGTGGCGCAAAAGGTCAATTGAGGCCTGACGTGGTCTGGTTCGGCGAAATGCCTTACCGCATGGAGGAGATCGGCGAGGCGCTGACGCGCTGCGACCTGTTCGTGGCCATCGGCACCAGCGGCAGTGTCTACCCGGCAGCAGGTTTCGTGGAGGAGGCACGCGCGGCCGGAGCCGTAACAGCCGAACTCAATCTGAAATGCGCCGGCTGGGCCTCCCGTTTCGACGAGCAGATGGAAGGGCCGGCGACACAAGTGGTGCCTGCCTTCGTCGAGCGCGTCCTTTCAGGCGCAGGCTAGCACCGTCTGGTTATGCAGCCTTGAATTCAGCGCGCGATCAGCATCTTTGTTATGTCGGGAGAGGAAATTGTGATGGTCGGCGGAGAACAGCTAGAAGTCACCAGTTCGACCGACGATCAAGTCATACTGCCTGTTCCAGTCTTGCCCCTAACGCGGCCAGAGGACGTGTTTGGATCCCTGCCCACAGAGGCAGGCCGAAGACGTTGGAAGAGATGGAGGCGGGTGTGCTCGCCGCGGCTCGAATTGCCCTAAAGCCATGAAGCCGGTGTTTTCGGCAGGCGATGGTCGGGATCGATGATTTCAAGACGCGGAGCATCGTTTTCGTTCCAGCGCCACAGCGCGACGCATGTGCCGCCGGGCGACATGAAGGACGGGTAGATCACGCCGTGCAGCCCGTCGCCAAGCAAGCGGTCTCTCAGCTGATGCGTCTCGAGCACACAGCCTCTATCCACGATGTCACGCCATTCGCATCGGTGAATGCCCGCCGCTACACCAAGCTGCACCAGCGTATCGGCGTCTGTCAGGTCGGCCAGCCGGGCGCCTGACAGCTTCAATCGTGCAATCGGCGCCGGGTGCTGGACAAAAGCGCGCCAATCGGATTCCAGCGGCCGCCGAAGCGGGCCGCGCCGTCACCGGAAAGCGGCAGATGGGCCCAGCCCGGCACAAAAGCGCGCCACAGGGTCAGCCTGGTTTCAGGCATAGATGCCGGAGCGGACTGCCTCCAGATAGGCAAGCACCTTGTCCGTCTTACCTTCGCGAACCAGATCGTAGGCGGTCTTTCCGGCCCAACCGGGGATCGGCTGATGCTTGAACCAGATCGCCGCACGATGTTCATCACCGACCATCTCGCCGGCCGTCGCCAGGATACGGACGATGGGACTCAATGCGGCGTCGACCTTGCGCGCACCGGATTTGGCGGCAAGCGTGTTGCGCGCGAGACCGGTCAGCCCCGCCAGTTCTGTCATATTGACCCCTAGCAGTTCAGCGACCCGCCTTGGCGAGAGAAACGGCGCCCGCTCCTCGCCGAAGCGCGACGCCGAAATCTCAAAGGCTTTGGTGCTCATTGCAATTTCCTAGCACATTTTGAACAACGCACGTTCAAATGCGCTTTGTTGGTGCGCATTTCACGCCCATAAATGCTGCTAGCGCCTTCGCCTCGGCTTCTCCAACAGCGCCACGGCCTCGACATGCGGCGACCACAGGAACTGGTCGATCGGCGTCACGCTCTTCAGGGCGTAGCCGCCGTCCATGAGAATGCGTAGGTCCCGCGCCAGCGTTACCGGATTGCAGGACACCGCGGCGACGAGCGGCACGTCGGAGCGCGCGATCTGCTTCGACTGGTCCTCGGCGCCGGCGCGAGGCGGGTCGAAGACAACGCCGTCAAAGGCATTCAACTCCTTGGATGTGAGCGGCCGCCGGAACAAGTCGCGACGTTCGCCGGTCACCCGCTTCAGGCCGCTGGCGAAACGGAATGCCCGGTCGAGCGCCGCGAGTGCTGCCGCATCGCCTTCCACCGCGTGAACTTCCGATCTTGCGGCCAGGCGCAGTGCGAAGCTGCCGCAGCCGGCGAAGAGATCGGCGACCTTTTTGGCACGCGCGAGATGCTGGCCGACAATGCCGGCCATCGCTTGTTCGGCGGCCTCGGTCGCCTGCAGGAAAGCGCCCGGAGGCACTGCAACGGCGACGCCACCAAACAGGACGACCGGTTTCTTTGGTTCGATAATGATCTCGCCGTCGACCGACAGCCTGGCTAGCCCCTCGGCGATGATGAAGTTGGAGGCGACGCGGCGCTGGTTCTCGCCGAGCTTACCGGAATCGTGAACCGCGACATCGAGGCCGGAACCGGTTACCGTCACCGCCATGTGGAACGATTTGGTCGTGGTGCTGATCAGTCCGGCAAGCATCCTCAAACGGTCGAGCGCAGCGACGATCTGCGGCGCCGAGATCGGGCACTCCTCGATGGAGATGATTTCGGACGACAGCGCGCGAACGAAGCCGAACTGCATTCCCGCCTCGCTCCGCCGGGCGGTGAAGACGACGCGGCGGCGCGTGTGCGGCGCGCACGGCACCAGCGCGCCGACATCGCAAGCGATGCCCTTGCTCTTCAGCGCATGCACTACCTTTTCGCGCTTCCACTGGTGATAGGCTTCAGTCTCGAGATGTTGGACGGCGCAGCCGCCGCACGCGCCGAAATGCCGGCACGGCGGATCGACCCGCAGCGGCGAAGCCTCAAGCACCCACATCAAGGTAGCGCGATCTTTCTCCCGCGCGGCGGTGACGACCTCTCCCGGCAGCGCGAACGGAATGAAAACCTCGCCGGTTTCCGTCTCGGCGATGCCGTCGCCCTGCGAGCCCAATTTTGCGATCGTGAAACGGGTGCTCATCGCTTCTGGGTCTCGGTGTCCTTGATGCCGCCGAGCAGGAACTCGCGGTTGCCGTCGCCGCCCTCTATCGGCGACAGATGCAGCCCCAGCGAGCGCCAGCCGGCAATGGTGTCGAGCCAGTCCTGCATCAGGCCGGCAATGCGCGCCGCATCATAGGGGTCCTTCAGCAGGCCGCCCTTGCCGATCGCCTCGCGGCCGGCCTCGAATTGCGGCTTGACCAGAAACACAGCTTTTGCGCCGTTCCTGGCCAAGGCAAGCGCCGGCGGGAGCGCCAGTTTCAGCGAGATGAAGCTGACATCCGAGACGATGAAATCCGGCACACGGCCGCCGAGATCGGCGGTAGTCAGTTCGCGCGCATTCAGGCCTTCAATTACCGTCACGCGCGGATCGCCGGCAATGTCGGAGTGCATCTGGCCGTGCCCGACATCGATCGCCGTGACATGCGCCGCGCCGCGTTCGAGCAGCACCTGCGTGAAGCCGCCGGTCGAGGCGCCGACATCGAGCGCTTCGCTGCCGGTTGGGTCGAGCGCGAAATGGTCGAGACCAGCCTTCAGCTTCAGTGCAGCGCGCGACACGTAACCTTGCGCCGGATCGTCAACGACGATGTTGCACTCAGGCAGAACGGCCTGGCCCGGCTTGAGGGCGACGATGCCGTCGACCGTCACGGTGCCGCGCTCGACCGCGTCGCGGGCACGCGAGCGGCTGGCAAACAGACCGCGCTGGACGAGCAATTCGTCGAGCCGCTGGCGTATGCTGGCTGGCGGAAGGGAAGTCATCGGCCTTCATGGCGAAAGCCAACGATGATGGCAAGGATATTGGCGATGAGAGAAGGCATAGTTGGAAAAGCGGGTGAACTCATCAGCCGCAGCGCTGTTTGTCGAACCTCGCACGAGACCCGACGCAATGCTAAGAAGGAGATGCCGTTTAGCCGTCGAAACGTGGAGGAGGAACATGCTGACGGGAACCTGCCACTGCGGCGCAGCCCACTGGACCCTGGAGGGCGATCCCGGTTCGATCACTGCCTGCAATTGCACACTTTGCCGTCGCTACGGCACGCTCTGGGCTTACGACTATGTCGACGAACGAATCCGCCTTGCGGGGCCTGTAAGCGCCTATACGCGCGTCGGAAAGGCCCATCCTTCGCTTGAGATTCTCTTCTGTCCAACCTGCGCTTGCGTCCTTGCATGGCGCGGTCTGCATGCCGATGCCGCCGGTCGCTACCGTATCGCCGTCAATGTGAGGCTTGCGCCGCCCGAGGCTGTCGCCGATCTCCCGATCGACCATTTCGATGGTCTCGATACATTCGAGGATTTACCGAGAGATGGTCGCTGTGTGCGGGATATGTGGTTCTAGTTTCTAGCGTCTCTTCGGGATCATGCTTTAGAATATGATCCGCGAAACCCGCCGCTCGACGGCCGGCGTCAGACCGTCGCTGCTGTCGCCGGACACCTGCGTGCGCGGCCGGTCAATGGAAATGGACGCCTTCGGCAAGGTGTCGGGGCAGACGACGAATTGCGGCGCCTGCGTGTCGGAAAAGCCGCCACGGATTTCGCCGATCTTGCCGGCGACGATGCCCATCACCGCCTTTTCGAGTTTGCGGTCGTAGCGCGTTTCGGCCGCGGCCGACGCGGCGAAGATTGCCATTAGCGCGATGCCGCCCAAAAGCGATCTCATTGGTCTTCATTCCCCTGCCGGTCGCTTTCTAGCAGGGCAGCGTTGAAGAACGGCCAAAGAACACGGTAAGCAAATCGCCAAACGGCTGCGTAAACAGCATGTTACGACCGTCCGCCGGCGATTTGATTCAAGCAGTTGAGATTTTGATTCAGACTAGCATCTTGCAGCAAAGTTGAATCGCTTCGGCGTCGCCGGAATGCGTCCAAGCTAGGCGCGCTGGGCCTGCGCTGTGTGCCCCAGCGCCACGAACACGGTGCGCACGATGCCGGCGCTGTCCAGCCCGGCGTCGGCATACATCTTTTCCGGCTTGGCATGGTCGACGAAAGCGTCGGGCAGCACCAGCGGGCGCACCTTCAAGCCGCTCTCCAGCAGCCCTTCATGGGCCAGGAACTGCAGCACATGGCTGGCGAAGCCGCCGACCGCGCCCTCTTCCACCGTCACCAGTATCTCGTGCGAACGGGCCAGCCGCCGGATCAGATCTTCGTCGAGCGGCTTGGCAAAACGGGCATCGGCGACCGTGGTAGAAAGCCCTGCCGCGCCGAGCTCCTCGGCCGCGGCCAGGCAATCCTGCAGCCTGGTGCCGAAGGAAAGCAGCGCTACCTTGGTGCCCTCCCTGACGATCCGGCCCTTGCCGATCTCCAACACCGAGCCGCGTTGCGGCATCTCGACACCAACGCCGTTACCGCGCGGGTAGCGGAAGGCGATCGGGCCGTCATCGTAGCTTGCAGCGGTGCGTACCATGTGGCGCAGTTCGGCCTCATCGGCCGCCGCCATGACGACGAAACCGGGCAGCGTCGCCAGGAAGGTCGTGTCGAAGGCGCCGCAATGGGTGGCACCATCGGCGCCGACGAAGCCGGCGCGATCGATCGGAAAGCGCACCGGCAATTTCTGGATTGCCACGTCGTGGACGACCTGGTCGTAGGCGCGCTGGAGGAAGGTCGAGTAGATCGCAGCGAAAGGCTTGAAGCCTTCCGTGGCAAGACCGGCGGCGAAGGTCACCGCATGCTGCTCGGCAATGCCGACATCGAAGGTCCTCGCCGGAAACGCTTCGCCGAACAGATCAAGCCCGGTGCCGTTCGGCATGGCGGCGGTGATGGCGACGATGCGGTCGTCCTCTCGGGCCTCCTGGATCAGGCTTTCGGCAAACACCTTGGTGTAGCTCGGCGCATTGGCGGGCGCCTTGGCCTGGGCGCCGGTAATGACGTCAAATTTGTTGACGCCGTGATATTTGTCGGCGGCCGCCTCGGCCGGGGCATAGCCCTTGCCTTTCTGGGTCACGACGTGGATCAACACCGGGCCGTCGGCATTGTCGCGGACGTTCTTCAGCACCGGGATCAGGTGCTCGAGGTTGTGACCGTCGATCGGGCCGATGTGGTAGAACCCCATTTCCTCGAACAGCGTGCCACCGGTGACGTAACCGCGCGCATGCTCGACCGCGCGCTTGATGGCGCGATCGGCGCGCTCGCCGAGATAGGACGTCAGCTTCTTGCCGAAATCGCGCAACCCAAGATAGGTCTTGCCTGAGGCGAGCCGCGCCAGATAGGCGCTCATCGCACCGGTCGGCGGAGCGATCGACATATCGTTGTCGTTCAAGATGACGATTAGCCGGGCATCGAGTGCGCCGGCATTGTTCATCGCCTCATAGGCCATGCCGGCCGACATGGCGCCGTCGCCAATAACGGCAATGACATTGTTGCGGCCATCGGACAGATCGCGCGCCATGGCCATGCCGAGGCCGGCTGAAATCGAGGTCGAGGAGTGGGCTGCGCCGAACGGATCGTATTCACTCTCGACGCGACGCGTGAAGCCGGACAGGCCGCCCTCCTGCCGCAGCGTGCGGATGCGGTCGCGGCGGCCAGTCAGAATCTTGTGCGGATAGGCCTGGTGGCCGACGTCCCAGATCAGCCGGTCGTCCGGCGTCTTGAACACGTAGTGCAGCGCGACGGTCAGTTCAACGACGCCAAGGCCGGCGCCGAGATGCCCGCCGGTGTGCGAGACGACGTCGATCAGTTCGGCGCGAAGCTCTGACGCCAGCTGCGGCAGGTCGCCTTCGGCAAGCGTGCGCAAATCGGCTGGGACGCGGACCTTGTCGAGAAGCGGCGTATCGGGCTTTGCGTTCACTGTTTGCGAGCCTGGTCAGATTTTCTGTTCATCGTGAAATATGCCGCTGGCCGGCGAATGTAAATGTGGCGGTAACGCGCATCAGCTTTCGGGCAGTGGGATGAACTCTTGCTCGTCTCCAGGAACGATATCGAAGCGGCCTGTCTTCCATTCTTCTTTCGCCTGCTCGATGCGTTCCTTTGAGGACGATACGAAATTCCACCAGATATAACGTTTCGAACCGAGCGAAGCGCCGCCAAACAGCATGAAATGGGCGCCGCCCTCCGATGAAACAACGACCTCATCGCCAGGCCGGAAAACCAGCAGCCGCTCGGCCGGGAAGCGGTCACCGGATATCGAAACCTCGCCTTCCAGCGTATAGATGGCGCGCTCCTCGGCATCGGCCGGGATCTTCACGCTGGCACCCGGCGCCAGCCTGAGATCGGCATAAAGCGTGTCCGAAGCGGTGGCGACCGGGGAGCGCAGTCCGGAAAACGCACCGATGACGATACGACCGCTAACCCCCTCGGCGTCGATTTCGGGCAGGCGCAGGGCCGCGGTGTTTTCGAAGACCGGCGCGACCTCCTCCTTGCCGTCCGGCAGCGCCAGCCATGTTTGCAGGCCAGAAACCGACATCGGCGCGCCGCGCAATTCTTCCGGCGTGCGCTCCGAATGGACGATGCCACGGCCGGCGGTCATCAAATTCACATCGCCGGGTTGGATCACCATCTCGGTGCCGAGCGAATCGCGGTGCCTGATCTTGCCGTCGAATAGGTAAGTCACCGTCGACAGGCCGATATGTGGATGCGGACGGACGTCGAGCGCCTGGCCGGCCCGCAGAACCGCCGGACCCATGCGGTCGAAGAAGATGAAGGGTCCGACCAGCCGGCGCCTGGCCGTCGGCAAGGCGCGGCGAACCTGAAATCCGCCGATGTCCTTGGCGTTCGGAATGACCATCAGTTCGATCTGATCGCTGGCGAAGGCATCGCCCATCTGCGGATCGTTTCCGGGAAAGAAGCTCACGCGGTCCCCTCAGGCGAAGCGAAGTGCAGATTTGGCCTTCGCCTTGGCCGCCACCTCTTCGCGATTGCGCGGATGCTGTGTCGTCTCGAGGCTGTCGAGCAATTCGCGCGCCGAGGCGGCGATGGCCTCGACGGCATGGTCGAACGCATGCTGGTTCTGTTTCGACGGCCGCGTCGTTCCGCTCAGCTTGCGGACAAACTGGAGCGCCGCATCGCGGACCTCGTCATTGGTTGCCGGCGGATCGAAATTGAACAGGGTTTTGATGTTTCTGCACATCGTTCGCAATCTCCTCTCGTCCTGGAGCCGTTTCAAACGGTATGAGTTTTATCCTCAATCGTGATGATGTCCAAAGCCGGTAAGCACAATTGTCGTTCGAGGCCGTGCCTCAATCCGCATCCAGCGGCTCTGTCCCCACCGGCTTACCGTCGCGCGACAGCCTGATTTTCTCGACCTTGTCCTCGGCCGCTTTCAGCAGCCGGTCGCAATGCGCCTTCAGCGCCTCGCCGCGCTCATAAATGCGGATCGACTGGTCGAGCGGCACGTCGCCGCGCTCCAGATCGTCGACGATCCTCTCCAGCGCCTCGAGCGCCTGCTCGAAGCTCATCGCCTTAACGTCCTCGTTGGTCTCACCAGCCATCGTCTATCCCTTCATCAGCCGCCCAACATGGGCGGCGACTGAAAATGCCAATCCCTGCAGATCGTAGCCGCCCTCGAGCAGGCTGACGAGCCGGTTGCCGCTATGGCGTCCGGCGCGTTCGAGCAACTGGCCGGTCGCCCAGTCGAAATCATCCTCGGTCAGGTTGATCTCGGCCAGCGGATCGCGGTGGTGGGCGTCGAAACCGGCGGAGATGATGATGAGGTCGGGCGCAAAATTGTCGAGCGCCGGCAGGATGCGCGACAGAAAGGCGTCGCGGAAACTGTCGCTGCCGCTCTGCGGCGCCAGCGGCGCGTTGACGATGTTGCCGGCGCCGGTTTCGCTCGCGGCCCCGGTTCCCGGGTAAAGCGGCATCTGGTGTGTCGAGCAATAGAGCACTGACGGATCGTCCCAGAAGATGTCCTGCGTACCGTTGCCGTGATGCACATCCCAGTCGACGACGGCGACGCGGTCGGCGCCATGCTTCTTCTGCGCGTAGCGTGCCGCGATCGCCGCGGTGTTGAACAGGCAAAAACCCATCGAGGTGGTCTTTTCGGCATGATGGCCGGGCGGCCGCGCGGCGACGAAGACGTTGTCGGCACGGCCGGTGAAGACGTCGTCGACAGCGGCGTTGGCAGCGCCGATCGCGGTCACGGCCGCCTGCCAGCTCTTTGGGCTGGCGGTGGTGTCGGCGTCGATACGGGCGATGCCGGTGTCCGGTATCGCTGCGCGGACACGTTCGGCGAATTCGGGCGGATGCGCGTAGAGGATGGTTGCCTCGTCGCCTTCAGGCGCCTGGACGCGATCGAGCGCCGCGAAGGCCTCGTCGTCAAGCACACGCTCTATGGCGCGCAGACGGTCCGGCCGCTCCGGATGACCGGGCGGGGTTATGTGCTCGAGGAAAATCGGATGGGTGTAAAGTCTCGTGACCATGCCCCCGATATAGGCGCGCCTTACCGCTTTGGCCATGTTTTCGCGTCTCGCTGGTGCGATGTTCAACAGGGTTTACGCGGCCGGCCTCGGCTGGATCGAGCTGTCTGACATTGGCGAAAAGATGACCTCAGGCCGGTGATCGGTCAACCTCGGGCTGTATCGCCGACGGTCGATCAGGTTGATGCAGCCTGCCGGTGCGATTGAGCAGTCCTTCCAGAAGAACCTTGAACGCCTTCACTGCCTTCTTCGATGTCGCTTCGGGATCGTTCGAATTTGCGATCCACTGCGCCGCATGCAGCGAGGCGCCGCTGACCAGCCTTGCCGCGGCTTCGGGATCGACGGCGAGAATTGTCCCCTCGTCGCGCAGTCTTTGCAGGCTCTCTGTCATCGAACGGATGCATGTGCTCTGGCTTGGCCATTGCGATGGATCGCCGAGCACTGCCGGCCCGTCACGAAGCACGATACGCTGGATCTCGGGCTCCAGCGCCATCTCGATATAGGCGGTGCATTCGTCGACAAAGCCCTGCCAGAGATTGTCCGGCTTGGCCGAAACGACCTTCAGCCGGGCCGACATTTCGGCGTCGATCTCGGCGATGACCGCCTGGAGAAGGCCCTTCTTGTCGCCGAAATGGTGATAGAGCGCACCGCGCGTCAGCCCGGCCGATGCCGTGAAGTCATCCATCGAGGCTTCGGCATAGCCGAGCGTGCCGAAGGCCTGGCGCGCCGCGGCAATCAGTTTGGCGCGGGTCTCGGCAATCATCTCCTTGCGTGGTCTGTGCATGCTCTGGCCCTATTAACATACGCTTCGTATGCCAATTGACATACGCCGCGTATGATCTATTTAAACTCATACGCTACGTATGTAATCGCCGAACCGGCCGTTGTCGAGGAGCCAGACCATGCAAAATCCCTATTCGCAGATCTTTCGCGCGCCCGGCGCCAAGGGCTTTGCCGCCGCCGGCTTCGTTGCCCGGCTGCCGATGGCCATGGCTCCGATCGGGATCGTCGCCATGCTGTCACAGACCGATGGCGAATACTGGCTGGCCGGCGCCGTCTCCGCGACATATGCGCTGGCCAACGCTTTCGTCGCCCCGCAGGTATCGCGACTGGTGGACCGCCTCGGCCAGACGCGGATCGTGGTGCCGACCACCGTGATTTCCACGCTCGCTTTCGCGATCCTGATTGCGGCGGCCAATCAGCATTGGCCGATATGGACGCTATTCGTCTCGGCGCTGCTCGCCGCCGTCATGCCCAGTATCCCGGCAATGGTGCGCGCGCGCTGGACGGAGATTTTTCGCAACCGTCCCGAGTTGAACACGGCGTTCGCCTTCGAGTCGGCGGCGGACGAGCTGGTCTACATCGCCGGCGCATCGCTGTCGGTGGGGCTGAGCGTCGCGCTTTTCCCGGAAGCGGGAGTGATCGCGAGCACATTGTTCCTCGCCTTCGGTTCGACGGCCTTCGTCCTGCAGCGCTCGACCGAACCGCGAGCCCGACCGGTGGAACATGGTTCAGGCGGCTCGGCAATCCGCCTCCGGCCGGTCCAGATCATCACCTTGGCCCTGATCTTCATCGGCGCGACCTTCGCCACCACGGAGGTGAGTACCGTGGCGATCACCAAGGAGCTTGGCCAGCCGGGCGCGGCCAGCTTCGTCATCGGCGTCTACGCGCTCGGATCGTTCGTCGTCGGCATCATCATCGGCGCCCTGAACCTGAAAGTGCCGCTGCAAATTCAGCTTGCCATCGCAATCGCCATCATTGCGCTTACCACGCTGCCGCTGCTCGTCGCCGACACTGTGCCGCTGCTGGCACTGGCCGTCTTCGTCAGCGGCGTGGCGATCTCGCCGACCTTCATCACGGCATTCGGCCTGATCGAGCGGCGCGTGCCCGAGGCGGTGCTGACCGAGGGTGTGACCTGGGTGATGACCGGCATCGGCATCGGCATGGCGCTCGGCTCGTTCGCCGCCGGCTGGGTGGTGGACGCTTTCGGCGCGCAGAACGGGTTCTGGGTATCGGTGGCATCGGGCACAATCGCGCTGGTCATCGTGCTCGCCGGCCAGCGCAGCCTTGCCGCGCCGGACTGCGACATGGCTGCATGCGACGCAGCCGCGGTCGCTGCGGAATAGTTTCCGGTGCGTCCGGTCCCGAGGCGGGGCCGGACGTATACCAGCATCGTGAGAATGGCCTAAAGAATCTCGGTCTTGGCGATGTGGATGCCAAAACCTTCGAGACCGACATAATGGCGCTCGCGCGAGGCGATCAGATTGATCGAGGAAATGCCGAGATCCTTGAGAATTTGCGCGCCGAGGCCGATCTCACGCCATTCGTTTTCGCGACGGCGCGCCTCTTCATGATCTTCGCGGTCGCCGGCAGCCGGCCGCTTGCGTTCCTGATGGGCGACGCCGACCGAGCCTTCACGCAGATAGACAATGACGCCGCGCTTGCGCTCGCCCATCGCCTTCATGATGGCATCCAGCCTGTGGCTGATGCCGAAGACGTCACTCACCACGTCCTCAGAATGAAGGCGCACCGGCACCTCGACGCCGTCGCGGATGTCGCCGAAGACGACCGCCACGTGATGCATGGAATCCCAGGGCAGCGTATAGGTGAAGACCTGCGCCTTGCCGCCGGGCGTCTCGATGTCGGAACAGGCGACGCGTTCGACCAGCGTTTCCTTGCGTTGCCGGTAGGCGATGAGGTCAGCGACCGAGATTTGCTTCAACCCGTGCTTTTCGGCGAAGGCCTGCACCTGCGGGCCGCGCATGACTGTGCCGTCATCATTGACCAGCTCGGAAATGACGCCGACCGGCGGCAGGCCGGCGAGCTTGCAGAGGTCGACTGCGGCTTCGGTATGGCCCGAACGCATCAGCACGCCGCCTTCGCGCGCGATCAGCGGAAAGATGTGGCCGGGGCGCACGAAATCGGACGCGCCGACATTGCCATTGGCGAGATTGCGCACCGTCAGCGTGCGGTCGTCCGCCGAAATGCCAGTCGTGGTGCCGTGCTTGAAGTCGACGCTGACGGTAAAGGCAGTGGTGTGGGCAGAATCATTGTCGGCCACCATCGGCGACAGGTTGAGCCGCTTGGCTTCCTCGCGCGGCATCGGCGTGCAGACAATGCCTGACGTGTTGCGCACGATGAATGCCATCTTTTCCGGCGTGCAATGGACGGCGGCGACGATCAGGTCACCCTCGTTCTCGCGCCCGTCATCGTCCATGACGACGACGATCTCGCCGCGCTCGAAGGCGCGCAGGGCTTCAACGATCTTCTTCTGGTCGTAAGGCATAAGTGCTCGCTTCGCTCGCAGGGAATAGGGGAGTAGGGCAGTACGGGAGTAGGGAAAAGGAAAAAATGCTGTCGCGGGAGCTGCATAACCTACTCCCGTACTGCCCTACTCCCCTACTCCCCTACCTGTCTGTCCCCGATGACGCAGATAATGATCGGCAATGGCGCAGGCAACCATCGCCTCGCCGATCGGCACGGCGCGGATGCCGACGCATGGATCGTGCCGGCCCTTGGTCATGATCTCGACGTCATTGCCGTCCTTGTCGATCGACTTTCGCGGCGTCAGGATCGACGAAGTCGGCTTGACGGCAAAGCGTGCGATGATCGCCTGGCCGGTCGAGATGCCGCCGAGGATGCCGCCGGCATTGTTGGACAGGAAGACCGGCTTGCCGTCATTGCCCATGCGCATCTCATCGGCATTCTCCTCGCCGGTGATGCGGGCGGCCTCGAAACCGTTGCCGATCTCGACACCCTTGACGGCGTTGATCGACATCAGGCCGGCGGCGATATCCTGGTCGAGCTTGGCATAAATCGGCGCGCCAAGCCCCGCCGGCACGCCGTCGGCGACGATCTCGATGACCGCACCGACCGAGGAGCCCGCCTTGCGGATGCCGTCCAGATATTTGGTGAAGACGGCGACCGACGCCGGATCGGGAGTGAAGAACGGGTTTTCGGCGTCGCCGACGAAATTCCAGTTCCAATTGGCGCGATCGATCGATTTTTCGCCCATCGACACCAGCGCGCCGCGTACCACCATGCCGGGCACGACCTTGCGGGCAAGCGCCCCGGCCGCCACCCGCGCCGCCGTCTCACGCGCCGAGGAGCGGCCGCCGCCGCGGTAATCGCGCAGGCCGTATTTGACCTCGTAAGTGTAATCGGCATGGCCCGGCCGGAACTGACGCGCGATGTCGCCATAATCCTTGGAGCGCTGGTCGACATTCTCGATCAGCATCGACACCGGCGTGCCGGTGGTGATCATCGTCTCACCGTCCTCATCGAGAATGAAGCCGGACAGGACCTTGACCTCATCCGGTTCGCGACGCTGCGTCACAAAACGTGACTGGCCGGGGCGGCGCTTGTCAAGCTCGGCCTGGATCTCGTCGCGAGTGAAGCGGATGCCTGGCGGACAGCCGTCGACGACGCAGCCCAGCGCCGGCCCATGGCTTTCGCCCCAGGTGGTGACGCGGAAAAGATGACCGAACGTGTTGTGCGACATGGAACCAGCCCTGCCGGCGTCGAAGCCGGCTCAGCGCATGACCCCGAAAATCGGAGCGATCTTCGGAACGGATCATGCACAAAATCAAAACTGCTACAGCGTTCTTTGCGCGTCCAGGAGGACGCGCTGCGCTGCAGCTTGCCTTCTATTGGCGTTTTCCACAGTGGTCAAACTGTGATCCGGCGGATTTAGTTTTGACACATTCGATTGGTTTCTGCTCAGTTCCGTTCCGTTGGACCGAGCCGCTGTACCGGCAATGATTAAAGAGGACGATGATGCGTATCCTGATTGGCGCTGTTGCCGCCACGCTGTTGATTTCCACCGCCGCCTTCGCCGGCCAGACCGAAGGCCTGATCAAGAAGGTCGACAAGGATGCGCTGACGCTGACGCTTGACGACGGCAAGTCGTACAAGCTGAACGCCGAAACCGACCTCGATGCGCTGAAGCCGGGCATGGACATCGTCCTCGCCTATGACGTGACCAATGGCGAGAACGTCGTCACCGACATGGAACTGCCGGACACCGGATCGACCGAGTAGAGTCTTTCCGACCGACCCATGCCGCGCAGCGGTTTCGTTCTTCGCCCCATCTTGGCCGCAACGACGTTGCTTGCCCTTGCCTGAAAACAACTGCGGCGCCGCGTTGGCGCCTTGCGCTGGCACCTGCCTCTTGACGCTTCCGGCCGTGATACGCTCCTACCAATCGGTCATCATGCGTGTGGCCGAAGGCGGGTGACGAGCGTGGCGAGTTCCGCTTGACGGTGTGTGTTGGTTCTGGCGAATACCGCTTTGAGCCGGGTGCGCGCGGTTTCACGGCTGACGCCGAGTGCAATTGCCGCCGTAGCATCCTCCCGTTTGACCAACCGGATGGACGCGCCGAGATGATGTCCTTCATTCCACGCTTCGTTGGTCCGAAAAACCCGAACGGGCACAGGCGTGCTATTCGCTCTGGCGGGTGAGCCTGACAACGTCGCTGTCGGCCACGGCGGAGCAGGTTTCCTCGGTGGATCTCGAACTGGTTCTTTGTGTCGATGTATCGTCTTCAATGAGCGACGCGGAACAACGGCTGCAGCGGGAGGATATGTCAACCACTGCTCGATGCCGCAGTGTTGCAGTCCATTTGAATCCGGCCGGCGTGGTAATGCCCATATCGGTCTCCTTCGACCAATATGAATCATAAGCCGTCCATCAAAGGAATCCTGAATCCCTTAATTCGCGACTGACTTTAGCCCGGTGGCGGGCAGCCACAGGGTGGACATTTCAGCTCACATGGAAAATGATCATGTTGCCATGCACAACACTGCAGTGCGACGAGAAGCCTGAGCGTAGAAGCGGATCAACCGACCTCCGGTCCAGCGAGCGAGGACGCAAATGGACACCCCAGAGAATGGCCAATTGCATCGCGACGCGGGCGGGCGACCCCGTCGATCGGCCAGCTGGCTTGCCCGTGCTGCCATGTCGGCGGCATTCCTGCTCGGCATGGCTTTCAGCAGCACTGCGTTTGCGCAGGACCAGCAGCTTCCCGTGGTGACGGTGGCCAAGCCGGTGGTCCGTGAAATCATCGAAGACGACGAGTTCGTCGGGCGCTTCGAAGCCGTCGACCAGGTCGCCATCCGTTCGCGCGTCAGCGGCTATCTGGACAAAATCAGCTTCCAGGACGGCGCACTGGTCAACAAGGGCGACCTGCTCTTCACCATCGACCAGCGTCCGTACCAGGCGGCTTATGATGCCGCCAAATCGCAAGTGGACGTCGCCAAGAGTCTGCTCGAATTCTCCAAGATGCAGCTGGATCGTGCCGACGAACTCGCCAAGACCGGCAATATCTCCACGGCGACGGTCGACGACCGCCGGCGGGAATACCTTTCGGCGCAGGCGCAGATGCAGGGCGCGACGGCTGCGCTGACGACGGCCAGCCTGAACATGGAATTCACCGAGATCAAGGCGCCCTTGTCCGGCCGCATCGACCGCCGGCTGGTGTCGGTCGGCAACCTCGTGCAGCCGGATTCCACCTTACTGACGACCATCGTTACGCGCGATCCGATCGACTTCTATTTCGACGTCGACGAGCGCCTGTATTTCAGCTACGCCCGCGACGCGAAGGAGCGTGGCGGCAGCATGCAGGAAGGCGCCGGCGGGCTCGATGTGGTGGTTCGCGTCGCCGACCGCGCGGAGGCGGTATTCAAAGGCAAGCTCGATTTTGCCGAGAACCGGATCGACAACGCGACCGGCACCATGCGGGTGCGTGCAAGGTTTCCCAACGCCGACGGCATTCTCCAGCCAGGCATGTTCGGGCGCATCAACGTGCCGGGGTCGCTGCCGCATAGCGGCGTGCTGGTGCCCGACGAGGCGATCGGCGCCGATCAGGATCGCCGCATCGTGTTCCTGGTGGATGAGGCCGGGATGGTGTCGGCGAAGCCCGTGCGCACCGGCCCGCTTCTCGACGGCTACCGGGTGATCCGCGGGGGCCTGACCGGCGACGAGACGATCATCGTCAACGGGCTGATGCACGCCAGGCCCGGCACCAAGGTGAAGGTCGAGATGGTGACGTTGCCGCCCAGGGCCGAGACCGCCGGGTTGCAGCAATGAGGTTCGCACATTTCTTCGTCGACCGTCCGATCTTCGCATCGGTCGTTTCGATCGTCCTGCTGATCCTCGGCGGGATTGCTTATACCCAGCTGCCGGTCGCGCAATATCCCGAGATCGCGCCGCCGACCATCGTCGTTCGCGCGCAGTATCCGGGCGCCGACGCCGAGACGGTCGCAGCGACGGTGGCAACGCCGATCGAGCAGGAGATCAACGGCGTCGAGGGCATGCTCTACATGTCGTCCTATTCGTCGGGCGACGGGGCGATGGCGCTGACCATCACCTTCAAGCTGGGCACCGATCTCGACCAGGCGCAGGTGCTGGTACAGAACCGCGTGTCGGTCGCCGAGCCGCGCCTGCCCGAAGAAGTCCGCCGCCTCGGCATCACCACCACCAAGACCTCGCCCGACCTGATGATGGTCGTGCACATGCTGTCGCCCGACAATACCTACGACCAGCTCTACGTCTCGAACTACGCCCGCTCGCGGGTGCGCGACATACTGCTCAGACTCGACGGCGTCGGCGACCTCATCATCTTCGGCGAACGCGAATATTCGCTGCGCATCTGGCTCGATCCGGAAAAACTGTCCGCCCTGGGGATGACCTCGGGCGATGTGGTGCAGGCGCTGCGCGACCAGAACGTCCAGGTGTCGGGCGGCTCGATCGGCGCGCCGCCGACCAGCACCGGCACGGCGTTCCAGTACACGGTCACCACGCAAGGGCGCTTCAACGACGCACGCGACTTCCGATACGTGATCGTCAAATCGACCGACGACGGCCGCCTGATCTCGCTGCAGGACGTGGCGCGCATCGAGCTCGGCGCCAAGGATTACGTCACCAACTCCTATCTCAACGGCAAACCGGCGGTGGCGCTCGCCATCTTCCAGCGGCCGGGCACCAATGCGCTCGCCGCAGCCGCGGAGATCCAGGACAAGATGAAGGAGCTTTCCCGCGACTTCCCGAAGGGGTTGAGCTACGACATCGTCTACAATCCGACCGAGTTCGTCGCCGAGTCGATCCAGGAGGTCTACAAGACGATCCTCGAGGCGATGCTGCTGGTCATCATCGTCATCATCGTCTTCCTGCAATCGTGGCGCATGGCGATCGTGCCGATTGTGGCGATCCCCGTGTCCCTGATCGGCACGCTGGCGGTGCTTTACGCTGCCGGCTTCTCGCTCAACATGCTGACGCTGTTCGGCCTCGTTCTGGCGATCGGCATCGTTGTCGACGATGCGATCGTCGTGGTCGAGAACGTCGAGCGCAATATCGCCGGAGGGCTGGCGCCCAATCCGGCGTCGCACCTGACCATGGACGAAGTCGGAACGGCGGTCATCGCGATCTCGCTGGTGCTGATAGCCGTGTTCGTACCGACAGCCTTCATCCCCGGCATTTCTGGGCAGTTCTACCTGCAGTTTGCGATCACCATCGCGGTGTCGACGGCGATCTCCGCATTCAATTCGCTGACGCTTTCGCCAGCGCTGGCCGCACTGCTGTTCAAGCCGCACCACGCCGCGGCGGCGCCGCCGCGCTTTTTCCTGGCGCGGTTCGGACGGGCGCTCGCCGATGGCTTCAATCGCGGCTTCGACAGGGTCGCCCACTGGTATTCGAGTATCATCCGCGTGCTGGTCGGCTCGTGGATAACGATCGCCGCCATGCTGGCCGTTTTCGCGGGCCTCATCTACGCCACGGTCTACATGGTGCAGGCGGTGCCGCGCGGTTTCATTCCGTCGCTCGACCAGGGCTATGCGATCGTCGTCGTCCAGTTGCCGGACGGCGCCTCGCTGTCGAGGACCGATGGGGTCATCCAGCAGGCGTCGCAGATCATCCAGAAAACGCCAGGCGTCGACTACGCAGTCGCCTTCGCCGGCTTCTCCGGCGCGACTTTCACCAACGCCAGCAACGCGGGCGTGATCTTCGCCAGGTTCAAGCCCTTTGACGAGCGACTGAAAGCCGGCCAGTCGGCGACCCAGGTCATCGGCAATCTGTTCGGCAGCCTGCAAAGCATCAAGGAAGCCTTCATTATCGCACTGCCGCCGCCGCCGATCCGCGGCGTCGGCAATGCCGGCGGCTTCAAGCTGCAGATCCAGGAGCGTAACAGCGCCGACATGCGGCAGATCCTGGCGCTTGCCAACGAAATCGCCGGCAAGGCCAACAAGACGCCGGGGCTGACGGGCGTGTTCACCACGTTCTCCGCGTCGAGCCCGCAGTTCTTCCTGGCGATCGATCGCGACAAGGCGCGCATCCTGAACGTGCCGATCCCCAACATCTTCGAGACGCTGTCGATCAATTTGGGCACAGCCTACGTCAACGACTTCAACGCTTTCGGGCGCGTCTACCAGGTGCGGGCGCAGGCCGACCAGGCGTTCCGCCTCGATCGCGCCGACATCTTGAAACTGAAGGTGCGCTCGGCGACCGGCGCGCTGGTTCCGCTCGGCACGTTGATCGAGATCCGCGACGTCACCGGCCCGGCGCTGGTCCAGCGCTACAACATGTACGTCTCGGTGCCGCTGCAGGGCAACGCCGCGCCCGGCGTTTCCACGGGCGACGCGCTGGCATTGATGGAAGGGATCACGGCAAAGACGCTGCCGGCCGGTACCTCCTATGAATGGACCGAGCTCGCCTATCAGGAGCGCAGCACCGGCAATGCCGCTGTCTATATCTTCGGACTGTCGGTGCTGTTCGTGTTCCTGGCGCTGGCGGCGCAATATGAAAGCTGGGTGCTGCCGTTCGCCATTGTGCTGGTGGTGCCGCTCGGCGTGCTCGCGGCGTTGCTCGGCGTGTCTTTCCGAGGGCTGGACAACAACATCCTCGTGCAGATCGGGCTCATCGTGCTGATCGGGCTTGCCGCCAAGAACGCGATCCTGATCGTCGAATTCGCGCGCCAGGCGCAGGAACGCGGCCTGTCGGCCGCCGAGGCTGCCGTCGAAGCCTGCCGGCTCAGGCTGCGGCCGATCCTGATGACCGCTTTCTCGTTCATCCTCGGCGTCGTGCCGCTGGTGATCGCAACGGGCCCGGGCGCAGAAATGCGCCAGTCGCTGGGCACGGCGGTGTTCTTCGGCATGCTCGGCGTCACCTTCGTCGGCCTGTTCCTGACGCCGGTGTTCTACGTCACGCTCAGGTCGCTGTTTTCACGGCGCAAGCCCCGTGCCGAGGCCGAGCCTTCAGGGCCGGCAGAGGCGCCATCGGAGACGGCCGCCGAGTAGGGTTACAAATTCGCCGCGTCGGGCGCGGCTTATCACGCCAGAAAATCGGCGCGGCGCGGCAATGGCCACGATCTGCGCGACCTCGGCGTCGAGGTGCGGCGGAGAACCTGCTCGGTCTGACCCAGCCCAAGCGAGACGATGCCGGGCGGCGAGGCCAACGCGATCTTCTATCTGGTCGACCAGGCGGGGCTTGAGGGCATAGTGTCGAAGCGACTTGGCAGCAAATATCGCAGCGGCAACACGACGGCATGGCTGAAGACCAAAAGCACCGTCGCCGGATACGCTTGAACCCCCATAACGGTCATTTGCCGAGTCGTTCTCAAACGATGCATTTGGCGCAACCGCGACCTCCGGAGTCCTCGCTTGCGATGTCTGCTTTCAGGACGCGGCGAGCTGATCCTATGACCGAAATGCGGCGCGAAGCGGCTATTCGGGGCTCGCCACCTGGAGGTCGGGTCACCTTGCATCGTCCCCATTTGCCTTCAATGCCTGAGAAGGGGCTGATCGTTAAGAGTTTGACCCCTCAAAGCCACTCCAGGCGCCGGCCGTCCAGCCTGAGCAGGCGGTCCTGCGGCACTTCCATGCTGACCGCATCTTGTTCGGGCATTCCCAGCACGAAACGGAACAGCGCGCGCATGACGCCACCATGGGTCACGCAGACCGTCTGGCGATCAAGCGCGTCGAACCACGGCTTCACCCGTTCGAGCAGCATCTGATAGCTTTCGGCGCCCTCGCCGGGCGGCTGGAAATTCCATTTATCGAGGCGGCGTTGCCTGGTCGAACCGGGATTGTTCGCCTCGAGTTCGGCAAAGGTGAAACCCTGCCAGTCGCCAAAGCTCAATTCTACGAGCAGCGGCTCGGTACGATAGGTGTGCGGATCGAGCTTCATCGCCGCGCGCAGGCGCTCCATCGTCTCGCGCGTGCGCCGCATCGGGCTGGCGACAAAGTCGAAATCTTCGGGCTTGTCGATGAGTTCGGCCAGCCTACGCCCGTTGCGGCTAGCCTGCTCGCGGCCAAGCTCGTTGAGGTCGGTATCGGCCTGCCCCTGCAGCCGGGCCTCGGCGTTCCACGCCGTCTGGCCGTGGCGCACGATATAGACGAGCGGGTACATCAGGTCTTCCGGAAGAGATCAGGCGGTGGTGTCAGTCCTTGACCGTCGAAATATCCGGCGCGTCGACCGCCTTCATGCCGACAACATGATAGCCGGAATCGACATGATGGATCTCGCCGGTGACGCCGCGCGAAAGGTCGGACAGGAAATAGACGCCGGAATCGCCGACCTCCTCCTGCGTGACCGTCTGCTTCAACGGCGAATTGTATTCGTTCCACTTCAGGATGTAGCGGAAATCGCCGATGCCGGATGCGGCAAGCGTCTTGATCGGGCCGGCGGAGATGGCGTTGACGCGGATCTTCTTGGCGCCGAGGTCGACGGCCAGATAGCGCACGCTGGCTTCGAGCGCCGCCTTGGCGACACCCATGACGTTGTAGTGCGGCATTACCTTTTCCGCGCCGTAATAGGTCAGCGTCAGCAGCGAGCCGCCGTCGGTCATCAGCGCCTCGGCGCGTTTGGCGATGGTGGTGAAGGAATAGACCGAAATATCCATTGTGCGTAGGAAGTTGTCGCGCGTCGTCTCGACATAGCGGCCGGTCAGCTCGTCCTTGTCGGAGAAGGCAATGGCGTGGACGAGGAAATCGAGCTTGCCCCAATGGCTGGCGATATCGGCGAACACCGCATCGAGGCTGGCCGGGTCGGTCACATCACAATGGCCGGCGACATGCGCGCCCAGTTCCGCCGCGAGCGGCTCGACGCGTTTCTTGAACGCCTCGCCCTGATAGGTCAGCGCGATCTCGGCGCCATGGTCTACACAGGCCTTGGCGATGCCATAAGCGATCGAGCGATTGTTGGCGATGCCAAGGATAAGGCCGCGCTTGCCGGCCATAAGGCCCCGTCCACCCGCCATGTCAGCGCTCTCCGCAAGGTTCTCTACGTTGTGGAGTGCCTATCGCACAGCCACAGTGCCCCTTCAAGCGTTCAAAGCGGACAGTTCGGGGGACAAAGCCGTTGGTCTACAGAGCCGCGCATCCTTTGGACGCGCAAAGAATGCTGTAGCACGTTGACCTTGCAGTCGTGGGCCAGTGGAAAGATCGGACACTTAGTATCTGTGTGGCACGGCGGAAGATGACCCTTTGGGGGAAGTTCGTTAGCCAGCCGAAGTCACGCCATGACCCAAGACAACGTCCATGGTTTGAGCCGTGGACGACCGCTTTGCGCCCCGTCTCGGGCATTCAAGCTAGCTCGGCCATTGCCTTAAACCGGACATTATAGGCGACCGCGCTGTAGGCCGGCATTCGAAACCCTTCACAATATCCGTCATTCCGGAAGCTTCCCAGAAGCGGCCACTTAAGATTAGGCGTCGCGTATTGCAGTTCGATGCGCCCCGTAGCCGACGAAAACGCGGATAAGAAGCTAAACCGCGCTGGAGATCACATCGAAGCAGTCTCCGCCTGGACAACGGTTCCTGATAAACAGTCCACGCACCGCCGGTATCCCGGCAGCACCTGGGAAAATTTTAGCCACTGCTCGGTCAGAAAGATGCAGGTGTTCCGTCAGCACGCCCTTTATGATCGATCGTACGTCCGTCGTAGCAGCCAAGTCTGTTCCGCCATGAAGCAGGTCTCGAGCAAGACCGGGCCAGCGATTGCCTACTCGCCCGCCGGCAACGGCGCCACCCATTAACAATGTGACGCTCGCGACGCCGTGATCAGTGCCGCCGTCGGTGTTGGGCACCACGGAACGGCCGAACTCCGTGACCACCAGCACCGCCGTCCTGTTCCAGGCAGGCCCGGACGCTTGGGCAAATGCAATGAGGCCCCGCGCCAGCCCATTCAAACTCCGCGCCAGCCTTCCGAAGTCCGCTCCCTGCGCCACATGCGTGTCGAAGCCGGCCACCTCGAGCATCGCGATCCGCGGTCCGCCCGTAGCTGACAGGGCAAGCGCCGCGCTCCTGGCCGCGTCGCCGAAGCGAGCCGCGTCGCATGCGGCATGTTGTTCCAGAAGGCTTTCGCTGGTCTTTGCGCCGGACGGCCAAGTGCCCTCGGCGCAGAGGCGGACGAAGTCGAGCCGAGGATTGGCCAGCGCAAGATCGGCCAGCATGTCCATCGATCGATCGGCCGGTCTGGCCCGCCACACCGCCTTCTGCCGGCGCGACAGTACAGACGAAGCGCGGTCGAGCCATCCGGCGCTGCCGCCGTCGATATCGCCGTCGAACAGCGCCGCCTGGGCGGCCGCGTGGGACCGGCCCGCATCCGGAATTGCGGTCGCGGGCACGATGAGCAACTCGCCGCACGAGTAGTAGGGCAGAAGGGGCCCGAGCGCCGGATGAAGCGCGAAGAGCCCGTCGAGCTTGAGCATCTCGGCGACGCCGGAGTTCGGGAAAGGCACGAGGGGCCCGCGCGCCGAGGCAAAATGCGGATCGCCGTAGGGCGGCACGGCAGCTAATGCATCGAGTCCGCCACGCACGTGGACGAGCAGAAGGCGAGGATCTTCGTCCACAAGCGAGGCACCAGCCAGACGCACGCTACCGAACGCGGACGCCAAGGCCAAACCTTGCAGCGCTGCCCTTCGGGTCAGTTGCATTTAGGCTCGTCCGAACTTGGGTTCACCGGCGTACCCGCGGTCATATACCCTAGCAGATCCGTATTCGGAATAAGACTTCCCGTTGTCAGAGCCTTGTTCGTCGGCTGCGCATTGCGAACCAAAAGGCCGGCAAGTGCCGGGGCTGCGAAAGATGTGCCCGAACAGATGTTCCTCCGGAGCTTGCCGCTCTTTCGGCTCTTCCACAGTGACAGGACATTGACGCCCGGTTCAGCATAGGACGCGCCGAATGCCCCCCTGCGCCATAGCGTGTCGCACCAGGCGTTGCTGATGCCTTGGCATTTCCCAGGAGTTGCCACCTGAATATATTCGCTGTTGGAAGCCGACGCGCTGTATATCGCTCCCACCTTGTTTCCTGTCGTCACAGGCGAAAAATAAGTCGCTGCATTGGCCGGGAAATAAGACTGTACCCAAGGACCCTCTTCGTCTTCCCGGGGGTTGCCCGCAGCTATCACAACGCGCACCTGACGGTCGGCGATCTGATAAAGAAGGGCGTCGAGAAATTTAAGATCTTGCAACGTGCTTCCGCGTCTGGTGCTCTCCAGATATAATGCACCCCAACTCACGTTCAGAATATCCCCGGCAACCGCGTTGTCCCGAACATAGCGAAGCGCGAGAAGAGGCGGGCCGAAAATTTCGGTCTTCAGCTTACTGAAGGCCTTTACGATCTTGAGCGGGGCGTCGGGGCTGACACCAACCAGACCTATATACTGGTCGCCCTGCTTGACGCGCTTTCCGCCGATAACTGCTGCCACCATCGTCCCGTGCCCTACCGTGTCGTCGAGGCTCGACACGGTCTGGCATGGGCTGCTCGTGCAATCGATGGCTTCCTGAACCTTGAGGAGCCCGGCGGTGACAACGTTCCAATCCACTCCGCTGTCGATGATCCATACGGTGGGCGATCCTGAAGCCACCGGCTGTGGTGACCCGACGACCCTGCAGACGCTGGGAGGGACAACGTCCGCAGTCGGCGAGGTGCCCAGGAGTTCCGGCCCCTCGCAGCTGGCACCATCGAACAGGTTCACCACGAAAGGATCCGGCTCCTCATATCCCCTGGAGCGCAGCTCTTCGATCTCGCTCTCGGAAAAGGTCCCCGTCACGATGCTGATACCGATATCCGGCATATCCACCGCTTCCAGCTTGCCCTTGCCTGCGATGAACTTGTTCAGCGCGCCGATATCCTTGCGTAACTCCGCCGCCCTGGCGATGTCGACGATGAAAGTCTTTTCGATGTCACCGCTGTCGGTGAGGCCCTCCTCGCTTGACGCTTCCGGTCTCACTGTTCCGACAACGGCGAGGAGACAGCCGAGCAACAGCACACGAAGTTGAGCAAGTATCATTCGTACACCCTCCGGCTGTCGTTACTGATACCGCGAGGATCAGAATGCTCCCAATACGGCTTTCTGTCCATGAAAACATCGAGTCGATGCGAGCATGCCGCCTGCGCATTGCTTGCGACAGATGCAAAATGCGTTTAGGCTATTTGCATTGACCTCGGAGGGGAGCCTCGGCGATGCCCAGGGCAGAATTGAAGCCAGGTCGGCAAGTCCAAGAGATCGGCGCAGCGATCGTAGGGGCCTGGCTCAAGCTTTTGCCGGCCTCATCACGTATCTTGTCCATGGATTCAACAGATCCCCTAACAATTACCATTGATCGGCAGATTTTCGCCGTCGGTGATACTATCAGGCTTCGGCCGGAAGCAGGCCGTGCCATCGGCAACATCAGGGTCCGGACCGCCGCCGCCGGAACAGCGCCACATTCGCAGACACTGACGATAGAAGATCTAAATGGGCAGCCCATAAAATACGAGGATGACCCTCTCGACGGGGGCGACGCGATCCCGGATGCTGTCGCCTATGCGGACCTGAAGCGTGATCTCAAGATCGTGCTGGAAGACATCGTGGAAACGGGAGTGTCTGTCGAAGTTCACGTAGACGAACCGAACTTGATCAATGTGGTGGTGCCCCAGGTGCCGAGGGGGGTCCTGACCCGCGGCGATCTGATCGATTATCTCCACGACTATCACAAATATGCCCAGGGCAGGCACTACCATGACGAGCTAGCCACGGCCGTGCTCTTCGGCTGCAGATAGTCGCCAGCCCCTACTCGGGCAATCCCGCTTCCCGCATGCCGTTGAGCAGCGTGTTGCGGTCTCCGTCCAGCTTGTAAGGTTCCTTGGTGGCGAACCGCCGCCCGGAGAACTCCGGTGCACCACGCAGAACCAGCAACGTGTAGCTCTTCGCCTCTTGGCTTCGGCCAAGCAGGGCGTTCGCTGCAGCCAGATAGACCTTGACCCAGGTCGGCATGGTGGACGAGCGGCCCAGATCGACAACTGCCTTGTCCGGACGGTGGGCAATGAAATGGGCAAGACCGCGGAATGGCCAATACCATGAAGGCTCGTACAGGGGATCGAGCACTCGCGCCCGTTCGAACCAGTCCAAGGCACTTTGGGGCTCGCCGGCAAATGTTTGATAAGTCCCTTGATAGGAGACCTGCTCGGGATCGTGCGGATTGAGTTCGAGCGCGCGTGTGTATAGCTGAGATGCGACGTCGAAATCACGACGGTGGAGGAGCACCCAGCCCAGTATGTTCAGGCAGACTGGATCATTGGGGGAAAGCGCCACCGCTTTTTTGGCGATGTCATAAGCCTCGGCAAGCACCGCATCCGACGGCCCCATGTCGCGAAACCATTCAAGCTGTTTATAGTGGGCGAGCTTGGCGTACGCGCGCCCGTAGGATGGATCGAGCTCGATCGCTCGCTGATACCACTGTCGAGCCTCCATTTCGGCCGCGATGTCGCCCAGGGGCAGGGCATTGCCCCGGAGCACGCACTCATAGGCCGCGAGATTGGCAGGTGGTTTACGCCGCGCCTTCTCGGCGCCTGCGGCCGTAAGACGGCCGATAACGGTCCCGACGATCTTCCCGATCAGTTCGTCCTGGACATCGAAGATGTCCTGCTCGTCCCCGTCGTAGCGCTCGGCCCACAAGCACTCACCCGAGGTTGCGTCGACCAGCTCGCATGTAATGCGCATTCGCCGGCCCATGCGGCGGATCCCGCCTTCGATGACGAAATCCACGCCGTTATCCGCGACCAGGTCCACATCCTTGAGCCGCGTCGACGTATAATGGGACGCAACCGTAAGCTGAGTAAAGCGCGTCAGTTCCGTGACGATGTCTTCGGTGAAGCCGCCACTGAAATAGGGTTGGACGTCGCCCGCGCTCTTGAACGGGCGAACGAGGATGGAGGGCTTGCTCGGACCAGCCACCTGCGCAGTCGATGCAGGCGGCAGCCCTTTGGGCTTTTGGAACAACGAGTATACGGAAATCGGGCGTGGAATGTTCTTGAGATGCTGTTCGCCGCAATATTCAAACGGAAGATGAATTTTGTCGCGAACTTCGTCGTGCACCTTTCCGGAAAGGCAGATACCGCCCGGGCTGGCGAACTGTTCCAGGCGCGCGGCTATGTTGACGGTATCTCCAAACACATCGCCATCGGTATCGACAATGATATCACCGAAGTTGATCCCAATCCGGAGGAAAATTTCCTGGCTGGCCTTCCCCGAAGACTGGCCGACAAGCAGTTCCTGGACTTCCACTGCTGACTGCACGGCTCCGAAAGCGCTCGGAAACTCGGCGAGCATCCCGTCTCCGGTCGTTCTCACAACCCGTCCCCGGTGCTGCGTGATCCTAGGCTCTATTTCGTCCTGCATGAGATGTTTGACGAGCGCGAAGGTGCGCTCTTCGTCGCGGGCCATCAGCGACGAGTAACCGACCATGTCAGCAGCCAGGATAGCCGTCAGACGTCGCTGAAGATTGCTGTCGCCCGCGTTCATTCTCTCCCTCGGCGGGTTATATTATGTTCAACGTCGGCTTGACGATATCGAAGCGCCTCGCAGGAGTTTGCATCATACTCCAGTGCGTGTCAGCGTGCGAATGAGCATTTGGTGTAGAGGATTGAACAGTGAGGGCCGTGCTTGGGTGAAGGGTCCATAATGCCGGAGCGGCAGGCGTCCGAGGCAGGGGCCGGCGGGTCAAGCCTGGTTTACGGCCCCATCGTGATCACCGATCCCACGCTCGGATGCCCGATCACGGTCGCGGTCGGTCCCGTACGAGGGGCCAGACCTTCTCGTTTTGTGTCAGGGTGGGGCAACACCACCCAGGAGGCGGCAACCGCCTGCGGGTATGAGGCCGATGAAACCTATTTCGCCCAGATGATCCCTCATGAGCGACTCTCACGCGCCCGCGCCGGCGAATTGCGCGGGCGCGTGATCGAGCCGCCTGCACTCACACTTTTCAGTGATGCGCAGTATTGCGAGCGGCTGCATTGGAACAAAAACGTCGATGATAGCCGCGCGGTCCCGATCCGCTGGCACAGGTCGCAGCCGCTGGACTGGATCCGGAGTGATCCGCGCTTCAGCACGAGCCAGGCCTGGGTGCCTGCGGGATTGTGCTTTCTTGGGTATCCCAACGATGAGTCATCAGGTCTGCCCCCGGCTGACTCCAATGGTCTTGCGAGGGGATCGAGCATAGAGGACGCGGTCGTGCGCGGCTTCTGCGAAGTCGTGGAGCGCGATGCAACAGCCATATGGTGGTACAATCGGCTGGTTCTGCCTCGGATAGACCTGACTTCGCTGTCGGATGGACTGGCGTCCCAATACGCTGATTGGCTGCTGACGCAGAACCGCGAATTGCGGCTTCTGCTCCTGACGCTTGACCTGCCCATCCCCATTGTCGCTGCAATTTCTCATCACGTCGGGGGTGGCGCGATGGCGTTCGGATTCGCGGCCGGACGATCCATGTCGGAGGCGGCCCGGCGCGCGGTGGGGGAACTTGCAGAATGTGAGGCGAACCTTGCCCTGCTCAAACGGAACGCCGACGTGTCCGGCACGGCGGCCTTTACCCCCGGCGCGCTGCACCTCTACCGGTGGCACATGGATGAGAACATTCACCGCCGTCCTCACCTGTCCGGCAATTCAGCAGTTCAGGCCTCGTCAGTCGAGCTGCGACTGGATTGGAACTATTGCCTCGACATCTGCCGCGAGCACGAACTTGAGATCTTTGCGGTTAACCTGACGCACAACGCTGAATCGCCTGTTGCACGAGTGTTTGTACCTGGACTTCGTCCTACCAAGCCCCGGTTGGGCGGCGGCAGGCTCTATGACGTTCCTGTGCGCCTAGGTTTGAGGCCATCAGTTTCCCAGGCCATCCACGAGGTTCCCTTTCCATTGTGATCGTATGGTCGCGGGCATGCCCACCGCGGAGGGCACGCTTTTCACACATGGTGTCAAGCGCTGGCCTTTCGACCGTCATCCCTTTCGCCGGCGCATCAGCGCCTCGAGCTCGGCATCGCCGCCTTCCGGCAGCATCAGCCGCACATGCGCGTAGAGATCAGCGTGACCGCCGGCCTTTTCCGGCAGGCCCCTGCCCTTCAGCCGCAGAACCTTGTCCGAGCTCGACCAAGGAGGGACGTTGACCGCAATCCTGCCCGTCGGGGTTTCGACCGCTACTTTGGCGCCAAGCACCGCATCGGCCAACCCCACCGGCAGGTCGACATGCAGGTCGCGGCCCTCGACGCGGTAGCGAGGGTGCCGGCGAAAGCGGATCTTGACCAGTGCATCGCCCGGCTGCCCCGGCCCTTGCTCACCCTGGCCTTTCAACCGGATGGTCTGACCGTCCTCGACATAGGCCGGCAACTTGACCGCCATCTTGCGGCCGTCGGGGAACATCGCCGTCACCTTCTCCGCGGTTGCGGCCTCCTCGATGGTGACGTCCAGCGTCACGTTGAGGTCGGCTGCGGTCGGCATCCGGCGGCCGGCGCCCGTGCCGGCACCGCGCTGCTGGCTGAAAGCATCGCCGAAGATCTGGCTGAAGATGTCGCTGTTGCCGTCGAACGGATCACCGCCGGGACGGCCGGTGCGGAATTCAAAATGCGCGCCGCCCGGCCCTTGCTGCCGGCGGAAACCGGCGAAAGGATCGGCGCCGCCGGCCGCACTCTCAAACCCCTGGAACCGCGGTTTGCCTTCGGCGTCGATCTCGCCGCGATCGAAAGCCGCCCGGTTCTTCTCGTCGCCGACGATCTCGTAAGCCTGGTTGGCGGCGGCAAAACGCTCCTTTGCCTTGGGATCCGGATTCTGGTCCGGGTGATACTTCTTGGCGAGCTTCCGGTACGCCGATTTTATGTCCTTGGCCGATGCGTTCTTGGCAACGCCCAGCACCTCATAGGGGTCGCGCATGCTTACTGCCCTGGAGAAGGAGTGGTTCCATGATCGCCTCCTATATGCGCTCGCATAGGAAGAAATTCCAGTGGCTTACCACTATATCACCGGCGGAAAATCAGAGCGCCTTGAAATCCTGCATTCGCCATGCGCTGCCGCCAGCCAGGCATACTTCGCCTTTGAACAGCGCGACGCCGTCGAAGCTTTCGCGTGACGCAGTGAAGCGGCGGCATGTCTCGCCGTTAACCCTGAATTCCGCGAGCTCGGTGATGGAGCCGCGCGAGCCGGTGTCGGCATTCGCCCAGGGAACGGCCTGCCCGGCCAGTTGTTCGACGTCGGCGGAGGACACGGCATTGCGGATCGTAGCCTGGTCGGAAGCACGATCCTGATCGAGCGGCGTGACTGAGGCCGGCGTGCTCGAGGTCAGTATCGAGCGGTCCACCTCCGCCTGCTCCAGGCTGACGCCGCCCCCGCCACAGGCGGCAAGCGGAAGAATGATTGTCACGATCATGGCTTTGACGCTGGCCGAAGCGATAACGCCCCATTGCCCACTGTCAAAAGCTTGCGCGATACGCGACAATCGGCAATCTCCCCAGCCGGCGACAAATTTGGGAAAACTATGAGCGAAACCGGGTTAACAAGCGGTGACTTTACCGAGGCGGCGGAGCCGTTCCGGCTTTTTGCGTCGTGGCTCGACGACGCTACGAAGAGCGAGATCAACGACCCCAACGGAATGGCGCTGGCGACGGTCGACGCCGAGGGCATGCCGAACGTGCGCATGGTGCTGCTCAAGGGCTTCGACGAGGGCGGCTTTGTCTTCTACACGAATCTCGAGAGCGCCAAGGGCCGCGAGATTCTTGGAAGCATGAAAGCGGCGATTTGCTTCCACTGGAAATCGTTGCGCCGGCAGGTGCGGGCGCGCGGCCCGGTGGAGATCGTCACCGATGCCGAAGCCGATGCCTATTACGCGACCCGCCCGCGCGGCAGCCGCATCGGCGCCTGGGCCTCCAAACAGTCGCGGCCGCTGGAAAGCCGCTTCGCGCTGGAAAAGGCGGTTGCCGAATATACGGCGCGCCACGCGATCGGCGACATCCCGCGGCCAAAACACTGGTCGGGCTTCCGCATCGTGCCGCAAACCATCGAGTTCTGGCACGACCGTCCGTTCCGGCTGCACGACCGTGTCGTCTTTTCACGCAACGCCGAGGGTGGCTGGGACAAGGTGAGGCTTTATCCGTAGAAAACGATGCGGCACAATGTGCTGCTTCGATCTCAGGAGTGATCCATGAGCTTGTTTCTGGCGTTCCTTGGCGTCTCGTTTGTCGTGCTCGCAACACCCGGGCCGGATACCGCCATCACCATTCGAAACACGCTGCTTGGCGGACGCGCAGGCGGCGTGTTCACGGCGATCGGCATCTCCAGCGGCCAGACGATCTGGGCACTGGCCACCAGCGCCGGCATCGTCGCCCTGCTTGTCGCTTCGGAGCCACTGTTTCTTGCCGTCAAATATGCCGGTGCTGCCTATCTCGTCTATCTTGGCGTCAAGGCACTGCAGGATGCGTTACGGCCGCCCCAACAGCACGAGGCGGCTTTCACCACACCAGCACGGCGGCTGACGGCAGCAAACGCCTTTCGCCAAGGCCTGATCAGCGATCTCGGCAATCCGAAGATGGCCGTGTTCTTCGCCAGCCTTCTGCCTCAATTCGTGCCCCCCGGTGGAGCGACCTTCACTGCGCTGCTCGGCCTGGGGGCAGTCTTCGCCGTCATGACCTTTGCCTGGCTGACGCTTTACGCAACGGTCGTCGCCAAGGCAGGCGATTTCCTGCGCCGGCCGTCGATCCGCCGCGTCATCGAGGGCGTGACCGGAATGGTGCTGATCGGGCTCGGCATCCGGATCGCGACCGAGCACCGGTGACGGTTGAATGGTTCCTGACGAACCATGCATAGTGAACCAAGGGAATGTGCACGCCGCCCAGCGGTGCCCCAGGCCTTGTGAGTCGCTTGGCACCCAGGTCAGGCCATGGCGCCTGCGCCGAACAACCCAGAACTCCCCGGGCTACAGAGACCTTGTGCTTCCAATTCCCACTATCACGATCTCGTGTGCGTGAAACGTTCCAGCTTGCCGGAACGAACCAGGGAAGGGCTCAACGCGCCGCTGGCGCAAATTCAGGAGGAAGCAATGCATTCACTCAGGTTGGTCACGATGGCCGGTCTTGCCTGCCTTTTCGCTTCGCAAGGCTTTGCGGAGGACGCGATGGGGACAATGACAGTGATGAAGGGTGGGGAGGTCATGGCGATCATGCCCGATGGACATATGGGCACCATGATGCCCGACGCGAAGATGAGCGCCGAAATGATGAAAATGGCGAAACCGATCAAGCATTGCATGATGTTGATGACCGACGCCAAAGGCAAGACATTCATGATCGACACGTCTTCGGCAAAGGCCCAGGCCGAATGTAAAAAAATGGCGATGTGATAAAGAGATCATGGCAAGAAACCCGCCGGTTGCTGCCGGCGGGTTCACGATGCCAGACAAGGCCAGATGGTCTAGGCCTTTTTCCTGGTCATGAAGGCCGTCAAGGCCGCGCGGGCCTCGTCGGATTTGAGCCGCTCGCGGAAATGCTGGCTTTCCTGGCCGATGCGCTCGACAACGTCTTCGCGCGAGCCGCGCATCAGGTCGCGCGCGATCCTCAGCGCTTGCGGCGGTTTGGCAGCGATCTGGCCCGCCGCCGCCAATACCGATGCCTCGAGTTCTTCCTCCTCGACCACCTCGTAGATCAGCCCGGCGGCCTTCGCCCGCTCGGCCGAAAAGCCCTCGCCGAGGCCAAGCAGCGCGAAGGCGCCTTGCCGGCCGAGGATCTGCGGTGCGAGCAGGCTCGAACCGGCCTCCGGCACAAGGCCGAGGTCGACGAAGGGCGTCCGGAATATTGTGCGCGGCGTGGCGAAGGTCAGGTCGCAATGCAGGTTGAGCGTGGTGCCGATACCGACCGCAATGCCGTCGACGCCGGAAACCATCGGCTTTTCCACCTTGGCCAGCGCCATCAGGAAATCCCAGACCTCGGTACCGCCTTCGCCGCCCGAGGCGACGACCATGAAATCGGCAAGGTCGTTGCCGGACGAGAAGGCGCCGGGCGCGCCGAGAAAGACATGGACGCGGATCGCCGGATCGGCGTCGCCGCCGGCAAGAGCCGCCGACATCGTCGCGTACATGGCGCAGGTCAGGGCGTTCTTCTTGTCCGGACGGTTGATGCGGATGATCTGGATGGCGCCCTGGCGTTCGACGAGGATGTGGTCTGTCACGGATTGGTCCTTTGTGAATTTCGGGCCTTTGTGAATTTCGGGCGTTGCGAACCTCAGGCTGAAATCAGCGCCTTGCCGGCAGCGGCAAGGCTGTCGGCGCCGCCGATGACGCGCTCCTTGAGCGCGCCCACCTCGCCAAGCAGGTTTTCGGCGAAGAAGCGGCACAGCCCGATGCGGTTTTGGTCGGCAAGCGCGCCGCGCGCCAGATAGGCGCCACCAGCGGTAAGCGAGATCAGCCTGAGATAGGGTGTGGCGCCGGCCAGCGCCTCGTCCGAACGGCCTTCGGCTTGCAGGTCTTGCAGGAAACGGCTCGCCTGTGACAGGTCGTCGAGCGCCTGGTCGAGGCGATCGGCGGTGCGGCCGAAGCCTTCGAGGTTCGACGCTCGCACCGCATCGGCGACGGTCTTAAGTTCGGCGATGTAGCCATGCACATGCCGGCCGCCGGCGAGCGGCAGCTTGCGCGTCACCAGATCGATCGCCTGGATGCCATTGGTGCCTTCGTAAATGGGCGCGATGCGCGCGTCGCGATAAAGTGCTGCGGCCCCCGTCTCCTCGATGAACCCCATGCCGCCATGCACCTGCAGCCCGAGCGAGGCGACCTCGACACCGACATCGGTGGAAAATGCCTTGGCCAGCGGCGTCAAAAGATTGGCGCGCTCCTGCCAGTGCTTTGCATCCTCGCTCTGCGACGCGAGATCGATGGCGTGGGCGCAGGAATAGCAGATGGCGCGGGCAATCTGGGTCAGCGCCTTCATGGTCAGAAGACTGCGCTGGATGTCGGGATGATGCACGATCGGCGCCATGCCGGCACCGCGATAGCTCGCCGCCTTGCCTTGTCGGCGGTCGTTTGCATAGGCGAGCGCCTTCTGCGTCGCCGCCTCGGCGACCGCCACGCCCTGCATGCCGACGGCAAGGCGCGCATTGTTCATCATGGTGAACATGCAGGCGAGGCCCTTGTTCTCCTCGCCGACCAGCCAGCCGATCGCGCCGGGCCTGCTGCCTTCGAAGCCATCGCCATAGATCATGGTGCAGGTCGGCGAAGCGTGGATGCCCAATTTGTGCTCCAGCCCGGAGCAGAAGACGTCGTTGCGTGCGCCCGGCGCGCCATCGTCGCCAACCAGGAATTTCGGCACCAGGAACAGCGACAGGCCGCGCGTGCCGGGCGGCGCGTCCGGCAGCCGCGCCAGCACCAGATGGATGATGTTGTCGGTGAAATCGTGCTCGCCATAGGTGATGAATATCTTTTGCCCGAAGATGCGGTAGGTGCCGTCGCCGGCCGGTTCGGCGCGGGTTCGCAAGGCATTCAGATCCGAGCCTGCCTGCGGCTCGGTCAGGTTCATGGTGCCCATCCATTCGCCGGAGACCAGTTTTTCCAGATATCTGGCCTTGAGTGCCTGCGAGCCATGCTTGTCGAGTGCTTCGACCGCGGCCATGGTCAGCGTCGGGGCGATGCCGAACGCCATCGAGGCGGAGTTCCACATTTCGAGCGCGGCGACGCCGAGCATGGTCGGCAGCGCCTGGCCGCCATACGCTTCCGGCGCGGACAGCGCATTCCAGCCGCCGCCGATCCAGCGGCGATAAAGTTCTTTCCAGCCGAGCGGGGTAGTGACGGCAGCGCCGTTGAGCACCGCGCCGTGCCGGTCGCCGACCGCATAGAGCGGCGCCACCTCCTCGCTAGCGAAGCGGCCGGCCTCTGCCAGAATGGCGTCGACGAGGTCCTCGCCGAGTTCGCCAAAGATGGCGGCATCGAGCGCCGGCTTCAGGCCGGCGACATGTTTCAGGGTGAAGGCGATTTCCTCGACCGGTGCCCGATACATGGCCTTCGCTCCTCCTCAGCCCAGCGGGTCAACTTAAGACCCGCGCCGACGCAAAACCATCTGCTTTTGGAATTGTCAGCCCATCTTCTTTTTACGTAAACGTCAACTTTTGTCACGCGGATTTTGCAGTTGCTGCCTCGCCTCAAAATTACAAGTCGGACCATGCACTTGATCTGTACGGCTAATTCCCGTACAAGTCGTCCATCAGGGGTGAAGATAGTGCCAAACCAACAAACGCGTACCGCTCGTCTCGAAGCTCGTATTTCGCCGGATATTCTGGACGTGGTGAAACGCGCCGCCGAAATCCAGGGCCGCAGCGTCAGCGACTTCGTGGTCGCTGCCGCTCAAGAGGCGGCTCAGCGTACCATCGAGAGCACCACCATCATGCGTATTTCCGTCGAGGATCAGCGCGCCATGATGGAGGCAATTCTCAATCCGCCCGAGCCCAATGAAGCACTTCGCAAAGCTGCCGACGCCCACAAGCGCCTTGTCATCGAATCCCGGTGAATTTCGCCGTCATCATCGAACCGCTCGGCGGATCGCATGATCGCAAGGCTTTCAGTTGTGGGGTGTCGGCGCTCGACCGTTATATCCGGGAGCAAGCCAGCCAAGATGTCAAACGCCGAGTCGGCAATTGCTTCGTTGCCGTGGATCGCGATGGCGGCGCGATCGCCGGATACTACACTTTGGCGGCGTCGAGCATACCAATCGCGTCCTTGCCTGACGAACAGACAAGACATCTGCCACGCTACCCGGTCCTGCCTGCGATATTGGTCGGCAGGCTGGCCGTCGATGCCCGATACCAGGGGCGGCGGATCGGGTCGGCGCTGATCGTGGATGCGCTACGACGCAGCGTTGGCGCTGCCCCGGCAGCCTTCGCGTTGATTGTCGATGCAAAGGATGACCAGGCGGTCGCGTTTTATCGCAAACATGGCTTCACCTCATTTCAGAGCCGCCCGCTATCACTGTTCCTGCCCATAGCAACAGCGTTGAAACTATTTGGCTGACAATCGCAACCATCGCTTTCCTCTAGAGGAGCACCAAGGGTCCCTTCGCCTGCGCTCCAACTCGCCCCCTCGGCACCCGAAGCATTTCCTTAACCATGGCGGCTCAGGATTGGGCTTTGGCCAGCAAGGACCTGCTGTTTGAAAACGCCGGCGCACCCTCTTATCCGCTCAGCGCTTCTCCTTGTCGCCGCGATGACCCTGGCGCTGACGCCGGCAAAGGCCTCGGATTTCTCCGAACCGTGGAAGGATGCGGACCGGGCGCTGGTCGTCGACGCCTACGAATACAACTCCATCGACTGGACCCGGCTAGCCGCCGACAAGCGTCTTGTCGGCTTCATCAACAAGGCATCCGACGGAATGCCGCCACCCTATTTCTGTTTCGGCGACGAGACCGAGATGCGGCTGTGCAAGACGCTTTGGAAGCGCCATGCGATGGCACAGGAACTGTTCCAGACGCGCAAGGTGGTGGCCAAGGCGCTGGGCCTGAAATGGGGTGCCTATCATCTCGCCCGGCCCGGCAACCCCGTGGGACAGGCCAATAATTTCATCAATTTCGTGAAACCCGGGCCGGATGACCTGCTTGCCCTCGATATCGAGGACGATGATCCGACGCAGTGGATGTCGCTCGAGGATGCCGAGGAATTCGTGCGCCATGTGCATCGTCGGGTTGGCCGCTTTCCGGTGCTCTACACCAACGGCACGACGGCCAGGCATATCGCCGGCAACAAGTATAAATACCCGCTCCTGTCCCGGCTGCCGCTGTGGTATGCGCGCTACAAGCCAGACATCGATGTGCATTTTCCGATGGGCAACTGGCAGGGCTATGCGCTCTGGCAGTTTTCGGCGCGAGCCAATTGCGGCCGGTTCCGCTGTCCTTACCGGGTCGCGGGCACACCCAACGATATCGACGTCAGCGTCGCGCCGATGAACGCGACGGAATTGCGCGCGCAGTGGCCGTTCGGCGGCCTGATCGACGTGCAGCCGGATTACCTCGCCTCGATACCGGTGCCGCTCTCACGCGAGGCCGGGCTCGCCGGCACTGCCATGACCTACGCCACTGTGGCAGCACCCCCGAGCCTCGAGCAACTGGTCGCGGTATTCAGAAGGCGCCTGGCCAAATTCAGCAGCGGCTTTCAAACGCCTACGGCCAAGACCGCGCCGAGCCTTCCGCGCGGGATTGCCGAATATGTTGCCTGGACGCGAAACGAAGAGCGCCTGGCATCGGTGTCTGCAATTGCCCCCGCCGCCGATGCGGTCAGCAGCGTCTCGACCGGATTCGATCGGGGCCTGCGTTGAGCTCGAGGCCCGCCTTAAGCGTCAGTTCGACTGCTCGCGCGCCACTGCCAGCCAGCCAATGTCGCGGCGGCAAAAGCCTTGCGGCCAGTCGATCCGGTCGAGCGCGGCGTAGGCCTTCTTCTGCGCCTCTCCGACGGTACGGCCGGTCGCCGTGATGTTGAGCACGCGACCGCCATTGGCGACGAGTGCGCCGCCGTTTATGGCGGTGCCGGCATGAAATATCTCGACGCTCTCACCTGCCGCCGCCTCGACGCCGCGAATGACCGAGCCCTTTTCCGGCGTGCCGGGATAACCCCTGGCTGCCATCACCACGGTGAGCGCCGCCTCGTCGCGCCAGCGCACCGAGGTGTGCGCCAGCTGGCCGTCGGCGGCGGCGTTGAGCAGGACGAGCAGATCGTCCTTCAGCCGCATCATCAGCACCTGGCATTCCGGGTCGCCGAAACGGGTGTTGTATTCGATCAGCTTCGGCCCCTTGTCAGTGATCATCAGCCCGGCGAACAGCACGCCGGAAAACGGCGCGCCTGTTTCAGCCATGCCGCGCATGGTCGGCTCGACGATCTCGCGCATGGTGCGGTCGATCATCTCCGGCGTCATCACCGGGGCCGGCGAATAGGCGCCCATGCCGCCGGTGTTCGGGCCGGTGTCGCCGTCACTGAGGCGCTTATGGTCCTGCGCGGTACCGAAGGGCAGCGCGGTGGTGCCGTCGCATAGGCAGAAGAAACTTGCTTCTTCGCCGACGAGAAACTCCTCGACCACCACTTCCGCGCCGGCCTGGCCGAAGGAGCCGTCGAAACAGGCGTCGAGCGCGGCCCGCGCCTCGTCAAGCGTCATGGCGACGGTGACGCCCTTGCCGGCAGCGAGGCCGTCGGCCTTGATGACGATCGGCGCGCCCGTCTTCTCGACATAGGCCTTAGCCGAAGCCAGATCGCCGAACCGGCCATAGGCGGCGGTCGGGATGCCGTATTTGGCGCAGAGGTCTTTGGTAAAGCCCTTCGAGCCTTCCAGCCGCGCCGCTGCCTTTGACGGGCCGAAGACGCGGATGCCCTCGGCGCGCAGGTCGTCGGCTATGCCGGCGACCAGCGGCCCTTCCGGTCCGACCACGACGAGGTCTATTTCATTCCCGCGGCAAAACCGGACCACCGCTGCGTGATCCGCAATATCGAGCTTCACCAGCTCGGCTTCGCGGCCGATGCCCGGATTGCCGGGCGCCGCGTAGAGTTTGGTCAGCAGCGGCGACGCCGCGATCTTCCAGCCAAGCGCATGTTCTCGTCCGCCGGAGCCGATCAACAAAACACGCATGTCCAGATTCCTCGTCATTCCAAGACCAGGACTGCGCTATTGCGCCGCGCGCGACGGGTCAAGACATTTGGCTGGCGAAGCGCCGATTGCGCGTGGCGAGCGTGCGGGGCCTGCTTGACGCTTGACGGCATTCGCCTCTGCTGCCACTCCAGCAAAATGGAAACCGTCCAGTCGAAAGCGGCCCAGGGCCGCGTCGCCGATGCGCCGAGCGGCCACTGGGTCTATCGCGCGCTGCCGAGGGGGTTGTGGCCCTATGCGCAGCTTGCCCGGTGGGACCGGCCGATCGGCTGGCAATTGCTGCTGTGGCCATGCTGGTGGTCGGCTGCCCTTGCCGCGAGCGCCTATCCACGTCCGTCGGATCCGCTGCTCTCGCTGTTGCCGTCGCCCTGGTATCTCCTATTGTTTTTTCTTGGCGCGTTCGCCATGCGTGGCGCCGGCTGCACCTACAATGATTTGGTCGACGAGGACATCGACAACCAGGTGGAACGCACGCGCTCGCGGCCGCTGCCGGCCGGCAAGGTCACGCGCCGGCAGGCCTGGATGTTTGTTGTCGTGCAGGCACTGGTCGGCCTTGCCGTGCTTTTGCAGTTCAACAGCTTCGCCATCTCGCTCGGCATCGGCTCGCTGGTCATCGTCGCCGTCTACCCATTCATGAAGCGGTACACCAATTGGCCGCAACTCATTCTCGGCCTTGCCTTTTCCTGGGGAGCGCTGATGGGATGGGCGGTCGAGTTCGGCGATCTCGATGGGCCGGCAATCATGCTCTACATCGGCTCGATCCTGTGGGTGATCGGCTACGACACGATCTATGCGCATCAGGACAAGGAAGACGACGCCATCGTCGGCGTGCGCTCGACGGCGCGCCTGTTCGGCGACAATACCAAGGCCTGGCTGGCCGGGCTTTATGGCGGAGCGCTGGTCTGCTTCGCCATTGCCTTTGCCTCGGCGCAGGCACCCGTGCCGGCGCTGGCCGGGCTGATCGCCGCCGGCGCGCATATGGCACGGCAGACCGCCGTGCTCGACATCGACGATCCGGACCAGTGCCTAAGACTGTTCAGATCGAACAACCAGGTCGGCTGGCTGATCTTCCTCGGCCTGATCGGCGGCGCGGCTTGGGTGGCGCTGAAGCGGCTGGTTTAGGCGCCTTTTCCCTTCTCCCCCTGTGGGAGAAGGTGGATTGGCGCGTAGCGTCAAGACGGTTGAGGGGTGTTAGAAGAAATGAGGCGTTGGCCTTCCCTGGAACACCCCTCATCCGACCGAGCTCCGCTCGGCCACCTTCTCCCACAGGGGGAGAAGGAAGAGGCGCTCAGGCCTACTCCCGCGAAATAAGCTCCTCGCCGCCGATGACCAGCCTGAGGCCGAGGTCGCCGGCGCGGCGGCGGGCGAGGAAGCGCGGGCGGCGCATGGTCGAGACGCGGCCCTTGCGGCGGTCCTGCGCCGGCAGCGCCTGGATGGCGGCGCCGAGCGATTCTTCCAGCGTGCGGGCAATGCCGTCGGCCTCGATCAGCAGCATCGGCAGGCGGTAGGCGTCGGCCCAGGCGCGCCAGTCGGCGGCGACGTCGTCGAGATCGTCGGCGACCAGCAGCGGCACCGACAGCATCGGGTCGTTGTGCAGAAGCTCAAGCGTCACTGTGACATTGCCATCCGGATCCTCCATGGCGCGGGCGGCGACGCCGCGAAACGCGTTGGCGGGCAGAGCGATGATCGCCGGCACGCCGCTCATCTCCAGCGTGCGGCGGATAACCGCGCCGCGCTGGTCGATGGTGAAGGTGACGTCGCCATAGTCGTCGCGCGTGGCGTAGCTCACCACCTGCGGCAGGCGGAATGGGTCGAGACGCATATTGCGGCCGGCCCAGACTGGCTTCAGTCCAGTGTTCATATCGTGCCTTTCCTGTTTCTCCTGAGAGCCGGTGTTTCCGGTTCTCCGGGCCGGTTTTCCCAGCCTCGTTGTGGAGAAACATTAGCGCGAGCTTCTTATCCTCGCGCTTAAGAAAGTCGGTTAAATTTTGCTGATCCGGGGCGGATGGTTATCGGAATGCCAACCGGCACTGACCGGCGAAAGGATCAGATAACCTTACCCGGATTCATGATGCCGGCCGGGTCGAACGCGGCCTTCACCCTGCGCATCAGCTCGATCGCCATCGGCGGTGCCGTCGCGATCAATTCGTCCCGCTTCAACTGGCCGATGCCGTGCTCGGCCGAGATCGAGCCGTGAAACGAGCGCACGACGTCGTGCACGGCCTTGTTCATGACGTGATAAAGGCCGAGAAACACCTCGTCGTCACCGTCGACCGGCCGGGAGATGTTGTAGTGCAGGTTGCCGTCGCCCATGTGACCGAAGCAGACGACGCGCGCGCCGGGACTGACCGATTGCACGGCGCCGGCGGCCTTTTCGATGAAGGGCGGGATCGACGCCACCGGCACCGAGATGTCGTGCTTGATCGAGGCACCTTCCGGTTTCTGCGCCTCGGGCAGCACCTCGCGGAAATTCCAGAACGCATCGCCCTGAGCCATGCTTGCCGCGATCACGGCATCGCCGACGATCCCTTGCTCGAGGCCTGCCTCCAGCACCTCCTCGATCAGCGCCCGTGCATCCTCGGCCGAGCGGCCCGACGAGATCTGCATCAGCACATACCACGGCCAATCGCCGGCCAGCGGCCGCGCCACGCCTTGTGCGTGGGCAAGCGTGAAGTCGTAGGGCCTCTGGCCGATCAGTTCGAAGGCGGTGAGCGCTGCCCCGGCACGGTCCATCGCCAGGCTGAACAGCGACAGTGCCGCCTCCGGCGATGACAGGCCGGCAAACGCCACCTCGCGCCCCTTGGGCTTGGGGAAAAGCTTGAGCACGGCAGCGGTGATGATGCCGAGCGTGCCTTCCGCGCCGACGAACAGGTTCTTCAAATCGTAGCCGGTATTGTCCTTTTTCAGCTTGCGCAAATCGTCGAACACTTCGCCGGTCGGCAGCACCACTTCGACGCCGAGGCAGAGCTCGCGCGCATTGCCGTAGGCAAGCACGCCGGTGCCGCCGGCGTTGGAGGATAGATTGCCGCCGATCTGGCAGGAGCCCTGCGCGGCAAGCGACAGCGGAAACAGCCGGTCGGCGGCATCGGCCGCTTCCTGCAGCGTCTGCAGGATGACGCCGCTTTCGACCGTCACCGTGTTGGACAGTGTATCGATCTCGCGGATGCGGTTCAGCCGCGACAGCGACAGCACGATCTCGCGGCCGGATGCGTCCGGCACCTGGGCGCCGACCAGCCCGGTGTTGCCGCTTTGCGGCACGATTGGCGTGCCGGTTTCGCTCGCCAGCCGCATGATGCGGCCGACCTCCTCGACGCTGCCCGGCCTCAGCACCAGGGCCGTCCTGCCGTGCCAAAGTCCGCGCCGCTCGGCGAGGTAAGGCGCGATGTCCTGCTGGTCGCGCAGTGCATATTTATCGCCGACGATTGTCGCAAAGCGCGCGACGACGGCGGGGTCGAGGTCGGGGGAAATGTCGTTCATGGGTGGAAACTATGGTGCTCAATCCATCTTGTCACGCGGGGCGATCTTGTCACGCGGGGCGGCGGCGCGCGAAAGCCTGTCGTTGATCGCCTCGCCCAACCCGTCGAACGGGATCGGCTCGACGGCGATGGTTTTGGCGCCGCTGCGATCGAGATCCTGCAGATGAGCGAAGAGATTGCTTGCCGCCTCGCGCAGGTCGCCGGTCTCCGACAAATTGCGCAGTGCGGCTGCATCGCGCCAGCCTTCGGCACGGCGGCCACCGAAGGCCAGCAAGGCTTCGCCTGGGGCGACCTCCGCAGCATTGAGCCGCACCGCCGCACCTGGTGCATAGTGCGAGGCAAGCATGCCGGGCGCCTCGACGACCGAAGCGCCGCGCAGCAACTTTGTCCCGGCGACCGCTTCGATCTCTTCGGCGGCAATGCCGCCCGGCCGCAGCAGCCGCAGCTTTCCAGCTTCGACCTTGACGATGGTCGATTCCAGCCCGACCGGCGTCGCGCCGCCATCGACCACAAGCTTGATCCTGGGACCGAGGTCGGCGGCCACGGCTTCGGCCGTCGTGGCGCTGATCCTGCCCGAGGAATTGGCACTGGGCGCCGCAAGAGCGCGGCCGAACCTGGCGATCAGCTCGCCGCCAAAGCCTTTCGGCATGCGCAGCGCGATCGTGTCCAGCCCTGCGGTGACCAGCGGATGAATGCCGTTGCCGGGCCGTTGCGGCAACACCAGCGTCAGCGGTCCCGGCCAGAATGCCTGCGCCAATCTTTCCGACAGCGGATCGAACCGCGCGATGCGCTCGGCCATAGCCGGATCGGCTATATGGGCGATCAGCGGGTTGAAGCGAGGGCGGCCCTTGGCTTCGAAGATACGAGCCACGGCAACGCCATTGGTCGCGTCGCCGGCCAGCCCATAGACGGTCTCGGTCGGGATGGCGACGACATCGCCGCTCTCGAGCAGCGCCAACGCCCTTTCCATCGCCTCGCCGACGGCACGAATTTCAGCCACTGTCGTTACCTCACGGATGCGGCTGCCTAATACGGCGACGCCGGGCGAGCAAGCCCGGCGTTGGCGAATCGCAAATCGTTAAAATGCTATGTTTCCCCGCAAGCCGGTATCAATTGCCCTCGGCTAAAGGTGCTGTGTTGTTGGGCAAGGGGGATTGTTATGCGTTCGATGCGTATCGTTGGAGCGCTTGGTCTGGCGTTTATGGCCGGCACGGCACAGGCCTCGTCGCTGGTTTTTCTCGGGCAAACGACCGCGACGCCTTCTGTGGTAAGTGCCAGCGCGCTCGAGCGGGGGAAAACACCGTCGATCGTCGTGCTCGGCGAGAAGTTGCCCAACGTCAATGAAACCGTCACCGATGAAAAGGTCGCGGCCATCCCGAGCCAGCCGAGTCATGGCTTCACCGCAAGCCCGATGATCATTCGCGGCGGTATCGTCGGCGATGCCTTTGCAACGCCCGCACCCAAGGCCGTGCCGGCCACCGCTGCCGCGCCGGCCGCGGACAGCAAGGCCGATCCAAAGGTCGCCAGCAAAACTCCTGAACCGGCGGCACCGCAGCCGGCGCCGCTAGCAGCTCCCGACCAGCCAAAATAGGGCCTGAAGCGAAGATTTCTTCGCGGACGTCAGCCGGCTATCTTCGAGAAATCGGCGACCCGATCGGTCGCCGCGCGGATGCGGGCGAGCAACGCCAGGCGATTGGCGCGCACCGCCTGGTCCTCATCGTTTACGAGGACTTTCTCAAAGAATGAATCAACCGGCTCGCGCAACACGCTAAGCGCCAGCATGGCGGCGGAAAAGTCTTCGTTTTGAATTGCTTCGCCGGCTTGCCTCTCGGCCTGATTCACCGCCGCGAACAGCTTCTTTTCCGCATCTTCGCGGAAAAGCGCCGGCTCGACACGGTCGGCGATCAGCGTGTTCTTCTTCTCCTCGGCGGCGAGAATGTTGGCCGCACGCTTGGTGCCGGCAAGCAGGTTCTTGCCATCCTCGGTATCGAGGAAAGAGCCGAGCGCTTCGACGCGGCGGACGATTTGCAGCAGGTCGTCGTTTTGTAATTGGCCAATCTCCCCCCTTGTGGGGGAGATGCCCGGCAGGGCAGAGGGGGGCGCCTCGCGCCGAGAGGCCGGCGGGACAGCGCCCCCCTCTGTCGGCTGCGCCGACATCTCCCCCACGAGGGGGGAGATTGGGCGCGAACCTGCCGCCAGCACCGCGTCAATCAGGTCATGCCGCGCACCCTGGTCGCGGAGATAGACCTTCAGGCGATCGTGAAAGAAGGACAGGAGGTTGTTGATCTCTTGCTGCTGCCTTTCTTCGGAACGCTCAAAGGTATTGTTTGAGATCGCGGAATCGCGTTCGATGACGAGATCGGTAAGCGAATCTCCTCCGAGTTGCTGCTCTAGCTCCGCAGCAATTTCGAACTGTCGGTCGAGTTTGGGATCGCGTATGTGATCTGCAATATCTTCGGACGCGATATTGGCCACAGATTTCAGGGACAACCTAATCCCGTTCTCGATCAGTATCCTCGTTACCCCCAGCGCCGCCCTCCTCAGCGCATAGGGGTCCTTCGATCCCGTCGGCTTTTCATCAATCGCCCAGAACCCGACCAGTGTATCCAGCTTGTCGGCAAGCGCTACTGCGATCGAAACCGGATCGGTGGGAACACGATCTGACGGTCCCTGCGGCTTGTAGTGTTCCTCGATCGCCGCGGCGACGGAAGGATGCTCGCCCTGCAGCAGCGCGTATTTGCGGCCCATGGCGCCTTGCAGTTCCGGGAACTCGCCGACCACCTCCGTGGTGAGATCGGCCTTAGCCAGAACGGCAGCGCGGCGGGCGAGCGCGGTAATCTCCCCCCTCGAGGGGGAGATGTCGCCGAAGGCGACAGAGGGGGTCGTCCCGCGTGGAGCGCCGACTTCCTTTTGCTTCGAAAGGCCAGATCGCGTCGCGTCAGCCGAAGCGACCCCCCCTGGCCTGCCGGCCATCTCCCCCTCGAGGGGGGAGATCGACTGCGCCACGATTGGTGCCAGTTCTTCCGCCAACCTGGCAATCCGCTCCACCCGCTCGCCTTGCGTACCGAGCTTGGCATGAAACGTCACATTGAGATGGTCGAGGCGGGCCATGCGCTGGTCGAGCGGCTTTTTGAGATCAAGTCCGAACTTTTCCGCCGATGCCTGCAGCTGGTCGAGATCCGGCAGGTCACCCTGGTCGGTCTTCCAAAAATAGAGCGCGTCGGACAGGCGGGCGCGCACCACCTTGCCGTTGCCGTGGGCGATCTCCTTGCCGCCATCCTTGGCCTCGATATTGGCGGTCAGGATGAAACGATTGGAGAGTTCGTCGCCCGCGCCGTGCGGTCGTGTCACGAAGCACTTCTGGTTAGCGCGGATGGTGAGCCGGATCACCTCGGCCGGTATGGCCAGAAAATCCTGCTCGAATTCGCCCATCAGTACGACCGGCCATTCGACCAGGCCCGACACTTCCTCCAGCAGGCCCTCGTCCTCGACGAGGTCGAGCCCGCTGGCGAAGCCGAGATTCCTGGCATCGGCAAGAATGATCTCCTTGCGCCTGTCGGCATCGAGCACGACCTTGGCCGCCTCAAGCTTGGCGACATAATCGTCGAAGCGGCGCACCGTGATGGCGCCCGGCGCATGAAAACGATGGCCGTAGGTGACATTGCCGGAGCGGATGCCGTCGATCTCGAAATCGACCACCACCGGCTCCTCGGTTTCGGGGCCGAAGGTGCACAGGATCGATTGCAGCGGCCGCACCCAGCGCAGCGAGCCGGGCTTGGCCGAAGCCGGCCCCCAGCGCATCGCTTTCGGCCAGGGGAAGTTGCGGATGATGCCCGGCACCAGCTCGGCGATGATCTGCTCCGCCGGCCTGCCCAGCCTGGAAATATGGGCGACATAGAAGTCGCCCTTCTTCGGATCGGAATGAACATGCGCCTCGGCAATCGAGGCAAGGCCGGCCTTGCGCAGAAAACCTTGCACCGCCGGCTCGGGCGCCTTGGTCGAGGGGCCCTTGATCTCCTCACTGATGTCCTTCGAGCGGGCGGTCAGGCCGCGAATGTCGAGCGTCAGCCGGCGCGGCGTCCAATATTCGCGCGCAGCCTCATAGGTCAGCCCGGCTTCGACCAGACCGTCGGTCAGCAGCTTCCTGAGATCGCCGGCCGCCTTGCGCTGCATGCGCGCGGGGATTTCCTCGGAACGAAGTTCTAGAAGCAGGTCAGGCATTGAAAGAGCTCACGCGACAAAAAACAGCCGCCGCTTGGCGGCGTCCTCCCCCATCGAGGCGGAGGTAAGCGGGGCATAGCAACTCGGTCGGCTGCTGTCACCCTTCCCAGCAAGATCGGGCCAGCACGATCAGGGCGTCCAACGGCGATTTCCGAAAAAATTCAGCCGCCTGTCGGACACGCGCCGGTCCGCCCGTCCTTGGATCAAAGATTTCCATGAACCGAACGCAGCGCTGAAGCGACCAACGCTCAGGCAGAGAGCTATTGGCTGAACGACCATGAAAACGGCATCGACATTCCTGCAGATCCTCGCGCTCAGCGCCTGTTTTACAGCGCAGGTGCATGGCACGTTCTCGATGCCCGGCGTCAGGCAAGCGCTGCGGACAATAGCCGGTGCAAGCGGCCAAGGTGCGTTACAAATCAGCGCTCCTGCCGAAATCGCCTGGAGCTAAGCCGCCATTCCACCCGCCTGCGTCAGCAGAAATGCCTCGCCGCAGGCCTTGGCCAGATTGCGCACCCGCAAAATATAACTCTGGCGCTCAGTGACCGAAATCACGCCGCGGGCGTCGAGCAGGTTGAAGACGTGGCTGGCCTTGATGCATTGGTCGTAGGCAGGGAAGACCATGCGGTGCATCGCTAGATTGTCGTTCGACGCCGGCGCGCCGGCTTCGAGCAGCGCCTTGCACTCGGCTTCGGCGTCTTCGAAATGGCGCAGCAACATCGCGGTGTTGGCGAATTCAAAATTGTGGCGCGAATATTCCTGCTCGGCCTGCAGGAAGACGTCGCCATAGGTCACCTTGTCGGCGCCTTCGCGGCCGTTGAAGTTGAGGTCGTAGACGTTGTCGACGCCCTGCACATACATGGCCAGCCGTTCCAGCCCGTAAGTGAGCTCACCCGCCACCGGTGCGCATTCGATGCCGCAGACCTGCTGGAAATAGGTGAACTGCGAGACCTCCATGCCGTCGCACCAGCACTCCCAGCCCAGCCCCCAGGCGCCCAGCGTCGGGCTTTCCCAGTCGTCCTCGACGAAACGGATGTCATGCAGCAGCGGATCAATGCCGATCGCGGCCAGCGAGCCGAGGTAAAGCTCCTGCAGATTGGGCGGATTGGGCTTCAGGATCACCTGGTATTGGTAATAGTGCTGCAGCCGGTTCGGGTTCTCACCATAGCGGCCGTCCTTGGGGCGGCGCGAGGGCTGGACATAGGCGGCGTTCCAGCGTTTTGGGCCGAGCGCGCGCAACGTCGTTGCCGGATGGAATGTGCCGGCGCCGACTTCCATGTCGTAAGGCTGGAGGACCACGCAGCCATAGTCCGCCCAGTAATTATGCAAGGTCAGGATCAGCCCCTGGAACGAGCAGCTGGGATGCATGTGGGCAGGGATATCAACGGTCACGGCGGCCTCCGGCGGGATGCGGCACCTCGTAGAGTGCCGCTCCGCGACCGTCAAGGCGATGGGATCACCCCTTCGGCGCGGGCGCCGGCACGGGCTTTACGTTCGGGGTTTCCTGCGCCGTGTTGGATTCGATCGGCGGCAGGCCCTTCATCAGCTTTTGCTGCAAGGTGGCAAGCACGTCCGGGTCCGGCTTCAGGTCGCGGGCCTGGTTCCACTGGAAGGTGGCTTCCAGCTTGCGGCCAACGCGCCAGTAGGCGTCGCCGAGGTGATCGTTGAGCACGGGATCCTCTGGCTTCAACGAAACGGCGCGTTCCATTTCGCGCACCGCGTCGTCGAACTGGCCAAGGCGGTAATAGGCCCAGCCCAGCGAATCGACGATGTAGCCGTCGCTCGGCCTCAGGTCGACGGCCTTCTGGATCATCGCGAGGCCTTCCTTGAGGTTCATGTTCTTGTCGACCCAGGAATAGCCGAGATAGTTCAGGACCTGCGGCTGGTCGGGGTAGAGCTCCAGCGCCTTGCGGAAATTCGGCTCGGCCTTCGGCCATTCCTTCAGCCGCTCATAGGCGATGCCGCGCTGGTAGAAGATGTTCCAGTTGGCGGCGGTCGGCGTCTTCAGCACCTCGACCGCCTTGTCGTAAAGATTGGCGGCGGAGCGGAAATCCTCCTTCGAGGAATAGACGCCGCCGAGCGCCAGATAGGCGCGCATGTCGTCGGGATGCGCATCGACGATAGCCTTGAGGTGGGTGATCGCCTCGTCGTTGCGGTCGAGATCGGCAAGGTTGAGGCCAAGCTGCAGGTCCGAAAGCTCCTTAAGCGGCGAACCGGCGGGGATGCGGCGATAGAGCGCGATGGCGCCCTCGCCGTCCTTCAGCTGCTCGGCAACGGCGGCAAGCTGAACGAGCGCCGCGTCATTGTCGGGCCGCAGCGCCAGCGCATATTGCAGATAGAGCCGCACGAACGGCTCGCCGCCGCCGCGGTTGAGCGCGGTGGCGAGATCGAGCAGGATTTCCGAGGCGCCGTCGGACGGACCGGCAACGAAGGGCTCGATTTTTTCGCCCTTGTTGATCTTGTCGCGAAGGGCCGCAATCTCGACCTTCCCGGGCGCAAACGCCTCGGCCTTGTCGAGCACCGACAGCGCCTTAGCCTTGTCGCCTTTGCGTGCGAGGAAAGAGGCGTAGGCCTGCGCGTTGCGCATCCATGTTTCGGGGGCCGCACCGCCTGCCGCCGTGTCCTGCAGGGTGGCGGTGTAGAGCGCATCCGCCCTGTCGGGCAGGCCGGAGGCGTCGGCGATCAAGGCACGGTGGAAGGACTTGAACAGGCTGAACCAGTCGGGGCCTTGCAGCTTGTCGATGGAAGCCATGGCCTCGCCGGCGTCACCCGCACCTTGCTTGGCCCAGCCGGTCATGACGCCGGAGATCAGCCGGTCGAGATCGGATTCGAGCGACAGCTTGAGCCAGTATTCGGCCTTAGAGAAATCCTTCTTGTGGAAGGAATCGATGGCCAGCGCCAGGCGCGAGAAGCGCTCGACGTCGGGAACCGCCTTGAGCTTGTCGGCATAGACCAGGGACTCGTCGAAGCGCCCCTGCGCGATCAGCGACAGCATCAGGCTCTGCTGCAGTCCCGTATCGTTCGGATCGAACGCAAGCGCCTGCTTGTAATAGGAAATGGCGCTGTCGAGGTCGTTGTCGCCATCGGCAATCCGCGCGGCGAGATAGGCTCCCGAGAAGGATGTGATCCTGACCGGCTCGGCGGTCTGTTTGGCATGCGCCGGCAAAGCCGAGATCGCCATGCCCGTCGCGATTGCCAGCCCCGTCAGCCAGCGCGCATATCCTTGCCGCATCATATCCCTTTCAGCCAAACGCCATCTCCGCGTCAGCGGGATCGCCGTAGACTCGATCTTTCCAGGTAAAGCATGGCCTTTTTGGGGTCGTGCTTCAACCCGGCCCGAATTCACAATCGGGTCAAGCAATTAATAAACCATACCGAAAGAGGTCGCACGACCGCATTGCGACAATCCGGCAATGGGAGACCGGCGTCACGGCCCCGAACTCAGGACGTTTGCGAAAGCCTTGCGTCGAGCGCCTGCATGGCGACGGTGACAAGATCGTGCAGCCGCTTTTTCGGCACGCCGTCGCGTGCCTGCACCGAAAGGCCGTGCATCAGCGTGGCGTAATAGTCACCCAGCGCCTCGGCATCGGTGTCCGGCTTCAATTCGCCATCGCGCACCGCTTGCTTCAACCGCTCGACGATCGATGCGGTACGCGCCAACCGGTGCTCCGCCAGCCATTGCAGCACGGCGTCATTTTCGACGGCGCAATTGGTGGCGGCCGTCACCACCATGCAGCCCTGCGGCCGCCCCGGCCTGGTATAGATTTCGACGGCGTCGCGAAGCACGCGCTCGATGACGCGCCGGACGTTTGGTTCTTCCTCCAGCGCCCGCGTGGCGAATCCGCCCTCATTGGCCTCGTAAAGTGCCACCGCTTCGCGAAACAGGTCCTCCTTCGAGCCGAAGGCGGCATAAATGCGCGCCGATGCGAGACCAAGCGCCGATACGAGATCGGCCATCGAAGTGCCCTCGTAGCCGCGCCTCCAGAAAGCGTCGCGGGCTTTCTCCAAGGCATGGTCGCGATCGAACTCCCTTGGCCTGCCTGCCATGGCGGTCTCCAATTTTTGTCGATCAACAAATAATCCGCTTGACTTCGGATTGCAAATCTCAATTCTTTGTCGATCATTAAATAATTGTCGACAAGGAGTCCCACATGAGTTCACTCGATCAAGGCGCGCCGCTCGGGGCAATGGCAGCGCAAGGAGCAAGCAGGGCGAAACATGGCGCAACGCTGGCGCTCCTCGCCTTCGCGCAGCTCATCATCTCGCTCGACCTCAACATCGTCTTCGTGGCGCTGCCGGAGATCGGCGCCGGCCTCGGATTTTCAGGCCAGACCCTGCAGTGGGTGGTCAGCGCCTATACCGTCTTCACCGGCGGCTTCCTGCTGTTCGGCGGCCGGGCCGCCGACCTGATCGGCCAGCGCCGCGTCTTCATCTTCGCGCTCTGGCTCTACGCGCTCTCATCTCTGGTCGGCGGCCTCGCCTGGTCGCCGGAAATCATCATCGCGGCACGCGCCGTACAAGGCATCGGCGCCGCGTTCCTGTTTCCTGCGACGCTGTCGCTGATCAACCGTCTGTTCGCCGAGGGAGCGGAACGCAACCGGGCGCTCGCCGTCTGGGGCGGCGCGGGCGCCAGCGGCCTGACGCTCGGTTCGCTTGCCGGCGGGTTTCTGACCAGCGCCTTCGGCTGGCCGTCGGTCTTCTACGTCAACGTGCTGTTGGCCGGGATCGCCATCATCGCGGCTTTCGCCATCATCCCTCGCGATCGCAAGCGGCACGAGCAGCGCAGCTTCGATATTCCGGGCGCACTGACCGTCACCGCCGGCGCGACGCTGCTTGTCTTCACCCTGGTTCAGGGGCCCGAATATGGCTGGGGATCGACCGCAATCATCGCCAGCGCGGCACTGGCCGCATTCTTCCTGATCGCCTTCACCGTGATCGAGGCGACGAGCGCCGACCCGCTCATGCCGCTGCGCTTGTTCCACAACCGCAGCCTCGTCGCCGGCATGACGATCACCTTCCTCTACATGGCCACTTTCGGAGCGCTGCCCTACTTCCTCACCGTGCTGCTGCAGAACGTGCACGGCTTCACCGCCTTGCAGACGGGCCTCGCCTTTCTCGTGCCGTCGGTCGCCATCGCCACCGGCACGCAAGCCGGCGAGCGTCTGGCGACGCGCTTTTCGACACGCAGCACGCTGGTCGGCGGCATGATCGTCGGCGCGGTAGGCACAGCATTGATGGTATCAGGCGCGACCGCGGAGAGCAGCTATCTGTCCCTCGTACCCGGCCTGATCGTCTCCGGCGTCGGACAAGGCATCGTCTGGACCGCAATGTGGATTGCCGCCGCTTCCGGCGTTGCCCTTGACCAGCAAGGCGTCGCCTCGGGCATGGCTTCGACGACGCTCAATGTCGGCAACGCCATCGGCATGGCCGTGCTGATTGCGATTGCGAACAGCCAAATCGGCGAATTGTCCGGCGATGCCTTGAAAACCGCCGTCGCAGACGGCATCCAGGTCGCCTTCTGGCTCGCGGCGGCGGGCATCGTCGTCAGCCTGCTCGCGGCAATCGTTCTTCCGGCGAAGGCTCGATGAGAACAGGCGCGGGGCGCTGACGCCTCTCAGTTCACCCGGCTGATGCAGAAATCGATGACGTCGATCAGCGCCGATTTCTGCGGCGTCGCCTCGAGCGGTGCCAGCGCGTCGCGGGCGATTTCGCCGAAATGGCGGGCGCGCCCGATGGTGTCGGCAATCGCGCCGTGGCGGAGCATCAGGCCGATGGCCTTCTCCAGCCCGGCATCGTCGGCGGCATTGTCCTCGATGGCGCGTTTCCAGAAGCTGCGCTCGGCCTTGGTGCCGCGCCGATAGGCGAGGATCACCGGCAGCGTCACCTTGCCCTCGCGGAAATCGTCGCCGACATTCTTGCCGAGATCCTTGCTGGTGCCGCCATAATCCAGCGCGTCATCGATCAGCTGGAAGGCAAGGCCGAGATTCATGCCGTAGGAGCGGAGTGCTGCGCGATCGTTGCGCGTCGCCTGGGCGATGACCGGGCCGACCTCGGCGGCGGCTGAGAACAGCGCCGCGGTCTTGGCCTTGATCACCGCGAAATGCTCGTCCTCGGTGGTTTCGAGGTTTTTGGCGGCGGCAAGCTGCATCACCTCGCCTTCGGCGATCACCGAGGCCGCACTCGACAGGATGTCGAGCGCTTCCAGCGAGCCGACATCGACCATCATGCGGAAGGCCTGGCCGAGCAGGAAATCGCCGACCAGAACACTGGCCTGGTTGCCCCAGATCATGCGCGCCGTCTTCTTGCCGCGCCGCATGCCGCTTTCGTCGACAACGTCGTCGTGGAGAAGTGTCGCTGTATGCATGAATTCGACCGATGTGGCGAGCTTGACATGGCCGTCACCGGAATAGCCGAACATCTGGGCGGCGGCGAGCGTCAGCATCGGCCGCAGCCGTTTGCCGCCGGACGAGATCAAATGGTTGGCAATCTCCGGAATCATCTCGACATCGGAGCCGGCCTTCGACAGGATCAATTTGTTGACGCGCCCCATATCGGCGGCGGTCAGGTCGATGAGGTCCTTTATCGAGGCGGCTTCGCGCTTCCCGTTTTCAATGTTGAGAACGACACCCACGGCAAAACTCCCAACCTCGATATGCACGACGGCAACATGGTCCCTGGACAGACTCTAGGGTGTCACCCACCGGTGCGGCAAGAGGCGAATTGGCGCGCCGGCTCTGGTACATGATCACGCCTACGTTTACATCAACGCCGCAAACTGCGAGTTTCATCCGATGATAGAGCTCATCCGCACCAACGACGCCGTCATCATTTCGTTTGTCGAATCGCTGATGCGCGATGCCGGTATCGGCTGTTTCGTCGCCGACCAGAACATGAGCGTGCTCGACGGCTCGATCGGCATCCTGCCCCGCCGTGTCATGGTGGACGCCGACAAGGCCGATGCGGCACGGCGCATCCTGACGGATGCCGGCATCGCCAACGAGATCCGCCAAAAATAATGTCCGCGTCGCCCGCTGCCCTTGTCCCGGACATGCCGGCTCATACGGTCGATGCCTTCCATCGCGGTCGCTTCTGGCTGGTGCAGCCGAGAAAGGCAGGCCACCGCGCCGGCATGGATGCGATGATGCTGGCGGCTGCGGTGCCGTCCTCGTTCGCCGGGCGGCTTGCCGACTTTGGCGCGGGCGCGGGTGCCGCCGGCCTGGCGGTACTGTCGCGCTGCCCCGGTGCCGCGGCCGTGCTCGTCGAGCGTTCTCCGGAAATGGCGGCCTTCGCCACAACCACGCTTGCCCATCCCGGCAATGCGCATCTCAGCGACCGCGCTTCGGTGCTCGTCGCCGATGTCGCGCTTTCGGGCCGGGCGCGAACGGCCGCCGGCCTCGAGGACAACAGCTTCGATTTCGTTATCATGAACCCGCCGTTCAATGCCGCCGTGGATCGAGCGACGCCCGATCCGCTGAGAAAGGCCGCGCATGTCTCGGAGGACGGATTGTTCGACAGCTGGATCCGCAGCGCGGCCGCGGTGGTCAGGCCGGGCGGCGGGCTGGCCGTCATCGCCCGGCCGGAACAGCTCGGCGCCATCCTCGATGCCATTGCCGGCCGCTTCGGCGACGCCGAGATGCTGGCCGTCCATCCTCGCCCCGAAGCGGCGGCGATCCGCATCGTCGTCCGGGCAGCACTCGGCGCACGCGGCAAACTGTCGATCCAGCCGCCGCTGATGCTGCATGCCTACTCAGGCAATGGCCCTTCGGAGAGGGCAGAGTTGATCAATAACGGGCTGGCGTCGCTGTTCGGAGATTGATCCATTTTGATTGCCAGGGTGACGGCATTGCCGTTGGCCGGCGAATTCCTACATGCCTCAAGCAAATCGACCGGAGACCGCCCCCTCGTGAAACGCCTTTTCAACCGCCTGCTGCCGAAATCCTGGCGCTCCACCGTCGTCACCATTCCGGTCATCCGGCTGCACGGCACCATCATGCCCGGCGGCGGCCAGTTCCGGCCCAGCCTGTCGCTCGCTTCCACCGCCGGTCTTCTCGAAAAGCTGTTTTCATTCGACGCGCCGGCGGTCGCCATCTCGATCAATTCGCCAGGTGGCTCGCCGGTGCAGTCGCGGCTGATCTTCAGGCGCATCCGCGACCTGGCCAGCGAGAAGAACAAGAAGGTCCTGGTTTTCGTCGAGGACGTGGCGGCATCGGGCGGCTACATGATCGCGGTCGCCGGCGACGAGATATTTGCCGACCCGTCCTCCATCGTCGGTTCGATCGGCGTGGTGTCGGCCTCGTTCGGCTTTCCGGAGCTGTTGAAGAAGATCGGCGTCGAGCGCCGCGTCCACACCGCCGGCCAGAACAAGGCGGTGCTCGACCCGTTCAAGCCGGAAAAGAAGGAAGACGTCGAGCGCCTGAAGGCGCTGCAGCTCGAGGTCCACGAGACCTTCATCGATCTCGTCAAGGACAGGCGCGGCAGCAAGCTGAAGGACGATCCCGACCTGTTCACCGGCCTGTTCTGGACGGCCAAGAAGGGGCTCGAGCTCGGGCTGGTCGATGCGCTCGGCGACATGCGCAGCGTGCTGAAGAGCCGTTTCGGGCCGAAGACCCAGCTCAAGCTGATCACCGCGCCGCGCGGCCTGTTCGGCCGCTTCGGCCTGTTCGGCTCGAGCTTTTCGGCGCCCGATATCGCCGCCGCCGCGGCAAGCGGCGTCATCGATGCGGCGGAAGAGCGCGCGCTGTGGGCGCGCTTCGGGCTTTGAAAAGCCGGTGAAAACGTCTAGCATAAATCATCAACCGACCCGACCGGCCGCTCCGCCGGCCTTGCGAGGGAGGAGTTTGACATGCCGCAGATCATTTTCTTCGCCGTCGTCGGCATTGCCGCCTATTTCGGCTACCGCTCCTTCGTCAGGGAAGCCGAGCGGGTGACCGCCAAGGTACGTCGGGCCGAAAAGCAGACGGCCAACGGCACAATGGGAACACTGGTCAAGGATCCGAAGACCGGCGAATACCGTCTGGCCAAGGATTGACCGTCGTCCCCCTCGCAGCCGAGCCAATGAATTCCGGGGCCAGCATCCGGGTGTCGCATGCGCATGCCAAGATAAATCTCGCGCTGCACGTCACCGGCCGGCGCGCCGACGGTTATCACACGATCGAAAGCCTGGCCGTGTTCACGCGCTTTGGCGACCGCATCGAGACGGAACTTGCCGACAGCGATGGGTTTTCGGTGTCCGGCAAATACGCCTCCGCAGTACCAGCCGACGACGGCAATCTGGTCGTGAAAGCGCGCGACGCGGTACGGCGCGAGGCCGGTCTCCAGCAGGCGCCGGCTGTCGCCATCAGGCTCGAAAAGAACCTGCCGGTCGCGTCCGGCGTCGGCGGCGGATCGAGCGACGCGGCGGCGGTGCTGCGCGCCCTGGTCCAGACCTGGGGACTTGATGTCGGCGATGCCCAACTGGCGCGGATCGGCCTGTCGCTCGGCGCCGACGTGCCGATGTGCTTGGCAGCCAAGCCGCTGATAGCCCGCGGTATCGGCGACGAGCTGACGCTCGTGCCGGGTTTCCCGGCGCTGGGTCTGGTGCTCGTCAATCCCGGCACTGCCGTCTGGACGGCCGACGTGTTCGAGGCGCTTGGCCGCCGCGACAATGCGGGGCTGCCGCCGCTGCCGCGCAACCTAGACTTCCACAGCATCCGCAACTGGCTGGAGATCACCCGCAACGATCTCGAGCCTGCGGCGCGCGCAATCCAGCCCGCCATCGGCAAGGCGCTTTCCGTGCTGAACAAGGCCGGAGCCGGTTTTGCCCGGATGTCGGGTTCCGGCGCCACCTGCTTCGGCCTGTTCGAGACCGGCAATGTGGCCAAGCGCGCAGCCGTCGATATCCGCGGCCGCCATCCTGACTGGTTTGTCGCAGCGACGCGAAGCGTGACATCGGAGGCTGATGCCCATGGCCAGGATTGACGAGAGCCGCCCCTTCGTTCCCGTGCGCATCGCGGTACTGACCGTTTCCGATACGCGCAGCCTCGCCGATGACAAATCCGGGCAGACGCTGGCCGACCGCATTGCCGAGGCCGGCCATGTCCTGGCCGCCCGCGACATCGTCACCGACGATCGCGACAAGATCCGCGACAAGGTCCTGGGTTGGTCGAGGGACGAAGCGATCGATGTCGTCATCACCACCGGCGGCACCGGCTTCACCGGCCGCGACGTGACGCCGGAAGCGCTGGAGCCGATCTTCGAAAAGCGCATGGACGGCTTTTCCGAAGTGTTCCACCGCATCTCCTACGACAAGATCGGCACTTCGACGATCCAGAGCCGGGCAACTGGCGGCGTCGTCAATGCCACCTTCGTCTTCGTGCTGCCGGGCTCGCCCGGCGCCTGCAAGGACGCCTGGGACGGCATCTTGAAGCCGCAGCTCGACTATCGGCACATGCCCTGCAACTTCGTCGAGATCATGCCGCGCCTGGACGAGCATTTGCGCCGCGGCTGAGACGGAGCGAGGCGTCAGCCGGGCGATCCCGCCTCAGCGAATGACCGGCTCGCCGTGAAACCGGCGGCGCGACGGCGGTGACACGCCGAAGCCGACTTCCATCATCAGCCGCGGCGTGCGCGTCGGCACGGTGCCCATATGGAAGCCGAACGGGTCCTCGACAAAGCCGAGACCGGCCTGCCCGGTCAGCGTGACCGGGCTCTGCTCGCCATAGACGCCCAGCACCTCTTCCGCCGAATGGCCGACCAGAAGCGTCAGCTGGTGCTTCAGGATGCGGCGGTTGTGGGAGCCGCGGACATAGACATGCGGCCCGGTGTCGGCGTCGACCGGCACCAGGTAGAAAAAGAACTTCAGCATGCGCCAGTCGTCGAGGTCGAAATGGTATTTGCCGAGCGAGGCCATGTTCTTGTCGGCGTCGGAGACGCCACCGGTCGGAAAGCTCCACCAGATGCGGGTGGTGATCAGCTTGGCCTGGCTGCCGAGATAGTGCGCTGCGACATCGAGAAGCAGCGGATCGCGCTGCACGGCGACCGCAGCGTTGCAGTCGAGGACCCGCTCGAAATAGTGGCCGCTGAGCAGCGGGCGGCCGAAATGCTTTTCGGCATCTGCGTGTTTTTCCGGCAGGAATTCCAGCCGGCGGTCGAAATTGCCGAAGCATGGCGTGCGCTCGGCGAAGCGGGCAATCTCCTCATGGATGGCGGCTGGCAGCATCAGGCCCGAATAGAGCCCCTCCGTCCGCAGCGCGCCGACGACGGCATCGCGATCGACGCCGGCGAACATCGTTTCAGCGACATTACGCGCCGGCGGAACCGGCTTCGCACCGCGCCAGTGCAGGCGCCGCGCCGGCATGGTGCGGGCCAGCATGAACATCGGCAGCCATGCCGGATTCTCGCGAAGGTCGGACAGATAGGTCGGGATGCGGGCGGCGATGCGGCGCAGCGTGCCGCCGTTTCGTGCGATCGCCTCGAGGCTTGCAGCGCCGGACTTGTCAGGGCTTGAAAGGGTCATCGGCGTCCTCAAAATATCGAGGGAACAGCATCGACGACAGTCGTCGTCACCGCTCCGGCACACCCCAAACCCATTCGCCCGTATCGCTGGGAATGGTAACCCCCGGGCAGATTTTGTGCAATGCACAATAAACGACGACCCGCCAGAAAATTTGCTTGGGCGGGTACCCTGAACCGTCACGGTAAGCCGTCACTTCCGCGGAGCGACCCAGATCTCGGCCTGCAGCCTCCTGGTCGCCAGGCCGCGGGCGATCGCTTCGGCGCTGCGGGCGTTCTTCGACAGTGCCGCGGCCTGACGCTTGCTGATCACCAGGCCTTCTGCAAGAGCGCGATTTCCGGCAAAGACGCGCGACAGGAACGGCGCGCGGCTGCCGCGTGCCCGCGAGAACCGCGCCGCCATGGTTTGCCTCGCCGTATGGGCGACGACCTCATCGATCCAGCCCTCCCCCAGCCGCGCGCCCGGTTCCAGCAAAAGCAGCCAGTCGCCCTTGGCCTGCCTGATGCCGGCGGCGATGCCGCCGCTGACATAGTGGCAGCCGGCATGTTCGGCGACGCGGTGCGTCTGATCGGTCGAGCCGGTGTCGCAGACGAGAACGTCGCGCACCACGCCTTCGACGGCGCCGCCGATCAGCGAGGCGAGCGTGCGGGCAAGGCCCTCCTCGTCATTCAGGGTTTCGATCAGGACGCTGAGCATGTTTAGCCGAATAGCGGAAAGCAATGGGCAGCGCCAGTTTTTGCCGCGCGCCGCGAGAAAGTTCTTGCTTTGTTCTCATCGATACGATAGGAATACATTCATGAGCAGAGCGATTCGACAGCGGGCGGACAGTCCCTGGGAAAGGGCCAAGATGGAACAGATCGTGCGTGCCGACATTGCCGCCTTCGGCGCTGGCAGGGCCGAGATGGCGAATGCGATGATCGAGCAGAGCGGCATGCGCGTGCGTCCGGACCGCAATCGCGGCAGGTCGGCGGGCATCAATCCGTCCGGCCGTTTCGAGCCGGTCAGCCGGCATGTGTTCGACGATGGCTGGAATTCGCTGGAGGAGCTGCCGCCGTTCAAGACCGAGGTCCAGGTCGAGAAGCCGCGCACTATCATCACGCGCAACGAATCGCCCGACATCTCCTTCGACCGCTCGATCAATCCCTATCGCGGCTGCGAACATGGCTGCGTCTATTGTTTCGCGCGGCCGACGCACAGCTTCATGGGTCTGTCGCCGGGGCTGGATTTCGAATCGAAGCTGTTTGCCAAGCCGGATGCAGCGCGGCTGCTCGACAAGGAATTATCCAGGGATAATTACCAGCCGCGCACCATCGCCATCGGCACCAACACCGATCCCTATCAGCCGATCGAGAAACAATACCGGATCATGCGCGAGATCCTCGAAGTGCTGGAGGCGCGCGGACATCCGGTCGGCATCGTCACCAAATCGGCGCTGGTGACACGGGATATCGACATTCTGTCACGCATGGCCGAACGCGGGCTGGCCAAGGTGGCATTGTCGGTGACAACGCTCGACCGCATGCTGGCGCGCACCATGGAGCCACGCGCGTCGACGCCGACCAAGCGGCTGGAGGCGATCAGGCAGCTTTCGGACGCCGGCATTCCGGCCTCGGTGATGGTCGCGCCGATCATCCCCGGACTGACCGACCCGGAGATGGAGCGCATCCTCGATTCGGCGCAGGCTGCGGGTGCGCGCGAGGCCGGTTATGTGCTGCTGCGCCTGCCGCTGGAGGTCGCGCCGATCTTCAAGGACTGGCTTCTGCGCCATTATCCCGACCGCTATCGCCACGTCATGTCGCTGATCCGTTCGATGCGCGACGGCAAGGACTACGATTCGGAATGGGGCAAGCGCATGAAAGGCTCCGGCCCCTATGCCTGGCAGATCGGCCGGCGCTTCGAGATCGCCGCCAAACGGCTCGGCCTCAATGCCGAGCGGCGCTCGCTCAGGACCGACCAGTTCGTCCCCGCTGCCAAGGCAACCGAGCAGCTGATGCTGCTGTGACAAAGCGTCTCGCGCCAGCCGCTTGAAGCGGCCGGCAGCAGGCGAAAAAATCCCGTCCGGCCTGTCCTGTCCCCGGGCTTCCGACGGTAGCCCCTCCAGGTCCGGTGCCCCGCCCGACCCGGAGGGACTTGCGGAGAATCGGAGCCGATGCGAACCTCGCCGCACCATGGCTCGCCCGCGTTCCGATTCTCCGCTTCTCTTCGAAATCGTCGAGAGACCCGACTTCTCCTTCGAGACGAAGGCGATGGCCGAAGGCCTGTGGCCGGTGGCGGGAACGGACGAGGCCGGCCGCGGCCCGCTCGCCGGGCCGGTCGTGGCGGCAGCGGTCGTTCTCGATCCCGCCAACATCCCCGACGGCCTCGATGATTCCAAGCGGCTGACGCATTTGCAGCGCGAGGCGCTGTTCCTGAAAATCCTCGGCTCCGCACTCGCCGTATCGATGGCCTCGGTCAGCGCCGAAGGCATTGATGCCTCCAACATCCTCAAGGCCAGCCTGGAGGCGATGCGCCGTGCCGTGGCCGGCCTGTCGATCCGGCCGAAGCTGGCGCTGGCCGACGGCCGCGACGTGCCGCCCGGCCTGCCCTGCGAGGGCAAAGCCCTGATCAAGGGCGACCAGCGCTCGCAGTCGATAGCCGCAGCCTCGATCGTCGCCAAGGTGTTGCGCGACCGCATGATGTGCGGCTGCGGCAGCCATCATGCGCGTTACGGCTTCGAACTGCATATGGGCTACGCCACCGTCCGCCATCGGACGGCGATCGATCTGCACGGGCCAGTGGCACGGCTACACCGCGCCTCCTTCGCGCCGTTCCGGTTCGGCGGCACCGAGGTGCTGGAGGAAGAGGGTTTTTCGGACCTGGATTGAGATTGGCGAAAGCGGCTAGGCGCGTATCTCCCCCCTCGAGGGGGAGATTACGCTCCGTTCAGTTCAGCTTCGACTTCAAATCCTGCAGCGAGGCGTTGAACAGATCGGCGCCGGCCTTGGCGTCGATCTTGCCGGCCAGCAGCGCGCGCGCGGCTTCGACCGCGATGTCGACGGCGCTGGCGCGCACTTCGCCAATTGCTTCGCGCTCGGCCTGGCCGATCTTCTGCTCGGCCAAGGCGGTACGCCGGGCGACATAGTCCTCGGTCTTCTTGTGCGCCTCGGCGGCAAGCATGTCGGCTTCGCGCTTGGCGGCGGCGACGATGGCCGCGGCCTCCTGCTCGGCTTCCTTGCGCTTGCGCTGGTATTGGCCGAGCAGCTGCTGGGCCTCTTCGCGCAACCGGCGCGCTTCCTCGAGCTCGGAGCTGATCTTGTCGGCCCGCGCATCGAGCGCCTTGGCGATCATGCCCGGCACCTTGATGTAGATGGCAATGCCGAGGAAGATTACGAGGGCAACGGTTGCCCAAAGCGTCGCGAGAGATGTGGCGTCCATGATGCGCTCCTCACCCGGCCACGGATTTGACCGCGGCCGCGATTTCGGCCTTGCTGGCCTTGCCGCCGACAAGCGCCTCGACGATGGCCGAAGCGGTGTCCTCGGCGATGGTGCCGACTTCCTTCATGGCATTGGCCTTGATGGAAGATATGCGCGCCTCGGCCTCGCCAAGCTTCTGGTCAAGCGCTGCCTCGATCGTCTTGCGGGCAGCTTCGGCTTCCGCCTTAGCCGCATCGTTGGCCTGCTGGCCGATCGCATTGGCCTTGCCCTTGGCTTCCGCCAATTCCTGCTCATAGGCGGCAACGGCGGCATCGGCCTCGCTTTTCAGCCGGGCAGCATGATCGAGATCCTGCGTGATGCGGTCGTTGCGAACGTCGATGATGCCGCCGACGCGCGGCATCACTACCCGTTTCAAGAAGAGGTAGAACAGCCCGAAAGTGATTGCCAGCCACAGCAGCTGTGACGGGTACGTCGCCGGATTGAATGGCGGGAACGTGCCATGCGCCTCGGCAGGCACGCCGGTGGCGGCGTGCGTTTCGCCTTCCGTTGCGGCGGGCGCGGACTCTTGCGCAAAGGCAGATGTCACAAACATGGACTATCCCCGAAATTCAGACCCGCCGCAGGATCGCGGCCGGCCTGTTCAATTCTTCCCAATGTTCAGCCGAACAAGTATTCAGCCGAACAGGGCGAGAAGCGCGATGAGAAGCGAGAAAATACCAAGCGCTTCGGTCACGGCGAAGCCGAAAATCAGGCGGCCGAACTGGCCGTCGGCGGCCGACGGGTTGCGCAGCGCGCCCGCCAGATAGCTGCCGAAGATGTTGCCGAGGCCAATGCCCGCGCCGCCCATGCCGAGGCATGCGATGCCGGCGCCAATGTACTTTGCTGCTTCTGCGTCCATTTATTCAACTCCTTTGGATCTAAAATTCCGTTGCGATTCCATCCGGCGGCAATGCCGGAAACCTTGTCAGTGCCCGGGATGCAGGGCGTCGTTGAGATACATGCAGGTCAGCACGGCAAAGACGTAGGCCTGCAGGAACGCGACCAGCAGCTCCAGCGCAGTCAGCGCCACGGCCATCGCCAGCGGCAGAACCGAGCCCGCTACGCCGACCGCGCCGAGCGCGCTCAGGCTGACGACAAAGCCCGAGAACACTTTCAGCGTGATGTGACCGGCGAGCATGTTGGCGAACAGACGAACCGAGAGGCTGACCGGGCGCGAGACGAAGGAAATCACCTCGATAAGCACCACCAGCGGCAGCAGGTAGACCGGCACGCCATGCGGGACGAACAGCTTCAGGAAGCCAAGGCCGTGCTTGGTGAAGCCGTAGACGACAACCGTTCCGATCACCAGCGCGGCGAGGCCGAAGGTCACGATAATATGGCTGGTGACGGTGAAGAAATACGGGAACAGGCCAAGCAGGTTGGCGACAAGCACGAACATGAACAGCGAGAACACGAAGGGGAAGAACTTCATGCCCTGGGTGCCCGCAGCGTCCCTCAGCATATTGCCGACGAATTCATAGGCCATTTCCGAGACCGACTGTAGGCGGCCGGGAACGAGGCTGCGGCTCGATGTGCTGAGGTAGAGAAACGCCGCCGCCACAGCAACCGTCGCCAGCATGAACAGCGCCGAATTGGTGAAGGACAGGTCGTAACCGCCGATGTGAATCGGAATAAGCGGATGGATCTGGAACTGGTGGATTGGATCGACCTTGTCAGCAGCCACTTTTAAATCCCCATCGAAGCCGCACGCGACTCTACTATCCGTTCATCGCGCCCAGTGAGTGCGCCTTAATTCATTCCTTCGGATCGCGCGATTTCTCGCTTCGTCCGAACTCTGCCATAAGCCCTGCTGAGCGCATGACATTGAGCACGCCGGCGCCAAAACCCAGCAGCAAAAAAACGATCAGACCCCATGGCGTTGTCCCCGCCACACGGTCAATGACCCAGCCGATGCCAGCCCCGACCACTATCCCGGCGATGAACTCGCTGGACAGCTTGAGCGCCTGGCCGTACCCGGCCACACTGCCCGCTTTCGCGTCGTCTTTCCCCTCGAGCCGATCCGGCCGCCTTGTCGCAAGCGATGCTTCAAGGTCGCGCCGGCGGCGCTCAAGATCGTCGTCGCGGATGTCGGCTTCATGCTGCTTGCCGCGACCGGTTTTGCCGGTTCCGTCTGGCCCATTCTTGTCGGCCACGCAACCCCCCTGCCCGGTCAGACCGTCACCGTCCGTCCGCTTCTTAAAGTCGCCGGCAACATAGTTAGAGGGTCCGCGCCCGTCAAGCCACGGGCCGACGTTCAAGCTCAAGTATTTTTCCGTTATAAATCAGCTACTTGCCCGGGTGCGACATCGTGCCCGACACAGTCTCTGGCGGGCCGCGGCCGAATCCCCGCGGCGATGGGTCTTCGATCGGCCGCTCTCCCGCGAAAGACGCAACGGCTGCCCGAGCACTCAGCTCCAGCCGCCGCCATAGGTACGGTAGAAGATGTGCAGGCCGATCCTGGTCATTTTCTGCATCGTCCTCGCCCAGCCCGGATGGACGTAGTTGGCGTAATAATGGGTCGACGAGCCGACTTCCGGAATGAAGATCTTGCCGGCTGTGACGGCCATGGCGACATCCTGTGCGGTCTGGTAGGCGGCGGGGTTGTCGATGCGCTTCTTCCTGCCGTCGCAGGCAAAGGAAAACTGGCAGCGATTGAACCAGTTGTCGTTCTGGTAGACGACGCCGCAGATCGAGTTCGGATAGGCCGGGTTGCGGACCCGGTTGAGGATGACCTGGGCGACGGCGGCCTGGCCACGCACGGATTCGCCGCGCGCCTCGAAATAGATGCCCTTGGCGAGGCAGGCCTGCTCCGGCTTGGAAAAGACGCTCGCCGGCAGCGGCGTCTGCATCCAAGAATGATCGCCCTTGCTCAGCGGCGGAATGAACCGGCCATCGTTCGGGTCCTCGTCCTGCAGCAAGGCCTCAAACGGCGATGCCTGCGCGTAATCGGGAGCGGACGATGCATAGGCGGTCGCCAGCACGTCGGGATGATCGTTGTTGACCAGCGCGGCAAGCATCGCCGGCACGCCGGGATCCGGCTTCTTGTCGACGCGCGCGTGGAAGGCGGCGGCGATCTGGATTTCCTTGCCTTTGATCTCGGGCTTGGCGAAGGCCATCCTCAGGCCGCTGTCCATGCTTGGGCGGAGCAGCGAAGAGGTGCGCTCGAAGATCGAGCCGGCGTTGAAGTTCTTCGGCGGCGAGACAGGCGAGACCTGAATGATGCGGCCCTTCTTGTCGGCGCGCATGATGCGGTCCTCGTCCGGCGTCGTGCCGGCGATGCTGCCCTTGCCGCGAAACGAAACGGCGCCGATGCCGGGCAGTTGGACACCGGAGCCGGAGAGCGAGCCGGTGCTGCTTGAATCGAGGAAGGGCATTTCGGCGGCGTGAACCGAGCCGGCGACGGATTTCTCGACATAGGCGTTCCAGCGGACGCTCGGCGCCTCCAGGCCGGAGACCAGGCTGGTCATGTCCTGATAGGCAACGACACTCGGGAAGCCGATCCAGATACCAAGGCCAATAACGAGCGGAGACAGAAAGGAACGCTTTTTCTCACCGGCGGCGGCGACAAGCCGCGTCAAAACACGTCGATGCACGGAACTCTCCAGAAACGCGACGGACCCCACTGGAGAGCTACAATGATGCATTAACCTTGATGGGGCGTTAACAGCTTAGAACGTTGTTTTCCCATCTCGTGTCGAAGTCAGGCGCTTTTGCGGCCATCGCTTGACGGAAGAAAGATCGGCCAGGCGACCAGCGCGCAAATAGCCGCACCCAGCCAGACGCCTGCCCATGAGCAGAGCACGAGAAGCCCCGGAATGGCGATCGGCACCAGGAAGAAGGCAATGAAAACCAGACTGTTGGCAAGGCCGAGCGCCGTTCCGGCCTGGCTCGCGCCGGCCAGCGTCGCAAGCTCGGTGTAGGCAACGCCGTGCCAGGAGGAGACGCAGATGCCGGCCACGACCAGCACCGCAACGATCGCCGGCGAAAGCATCGGCGCTTGGCCTGACAAGAATTGGGCCGAAAACAAGACGAGCGCCGCAAGCACGGTGAAGGCGGCCACGCTCAGCATGCTGCACAGACGCAGGAACGGCCGGCGGTTGCCATGACGGTCGGTGTAGCGGCCGCTCCAGACGCGCATGACCATGGCGCCGACCTGCACGGCAGCGAGGCTGGCGCTGATCACGGCTGTTCCCATGCCGGCGAAATCATGCAGGAAGACGGAAGCAAAGGTGAGCACCGCCACCTGCGGAAAGCACAGCAGGCCGATGGCTGTTGCGATGCGCCAGACGGCCGGGTTGCGCAGCGGCGCCGGGCCGGCCGGCGATGCCGTGCCGGCCGAATTGGCATCGTCATGCGCCGGCGGCTGATGCAGCCAGCGCCAGGCGAGCGAGGTCGAGACGGCGGATGCAGCCGCCAGAAGTCCGAAGACCGCCGTGAAGCCATGGGCTGAAGCGAGCGATGGCAGCACGAGCGCGCCAAGCCCGCCGCCAAGCGGCACCGCCGTCTGCCTGATGCTCATGGCAAAGCCGCGCTCGCCTTCGCCGAACCAGGCCATGATGGCGCGGCCGCTGGAGCCGTTGACGCTGCCGCCGAGCAATCCGGTGACCAGCAGGGCAGCGGCGAGAAGCGCGATGCCGGGAATGTGGGCCGGTGACGGCACGACCAGCGCGGCCATGACAAGCAGCCAAACCGCGGTTGCGCCGAGCCCTGTCAGCAGCACGCGGCGGTCGCCCCAGCGATCGGTCAGCAGTCCCCACGGCAATTCGCTCAGCGCCACGCCCAGGCCGAGAAGGCCAAGCGCCAGGCCGAGTTCGCCATTGGAGAGCTGATAGCCCGAGCGCAGGAACACCGCCGTCGCCGGAATGCCGGAGAAGGTCGCGGAAAAGCACGCATTGGCGGCGACGCCGATGCCCAGCACCTTCCAGCGATGGGTGGCTCGACGTGCCGCCGCTTCTGACGGGGCGGCAACGGCGGCCGGGCGAAACGGTTTGCAATCTGCTCGTGTGGCGATAGCGGACATGGTTCAGCTCCTGCATGGGTCGGCTGCATTCGGTCTTGACGCGCTGTCTCTACCGCCATAGCTTCGTACTGAATATCAGGAAGTTTTGGATGTAATGTCCCAAATATCAGGATTATTTCCATGCGACGCGTGACATTCGATCTCGACGTCCTGCGCAGCTTCGTCACCGGCATGGAGCTGGGCAGCTTCGCCAAGGCCGCCGACCGGCTCGGCCGCTCGACCTCGGCAATCAGTGCGCAATTGAAGAAGCTGGAGGAGCAGGCGACGACGCCGATCTTCCGCAAATCGGGGCGCGGCCTGGCGCTGACGGACGCGGGCGAGACCATGCTTGCCTACGCGCGGCGGCTGATCGAGCTCAATGACGAGGCCGCCTCCGCCATCCACGATGTCGAGCTGGAGGGTTGGGTGCGGCTTGGGCTACAGGAGGATTTCGGCGAGGCGGTGCTACCGGAGGTGCTCGGGCGCTTCGCCCGCGCCCATCCCAAGGTCAAGATCGAGGCCAGGATCGCACGCAGCCATGAGCTTGCCGAAAGGATCATGTCGGGCAGCCTCGATATCGCGCTTGCCTGGCACAATGGCGCGACGCTGCCCTACAGCCGGCATGTCGCCGACGTCCAGATGCGCTGGATCGGCCCGGCAAAACAGATCGAGACCAGCCTGGGCGATGGCGAGCCGTTGCCGCTGGTGGCGCTCGAAGCGCCGTGCCTGCTGCGTAGCGTGGCGACCGAAACGCTCGACCGCGCCGGCCTGGCATGGCGGATGGCCTTCTCCAGTCCGAGCCTTGGCGGTATCTGGGCAGCCGTTGCCGCCGGGCTCGGACTGACGATCCGCACCGATATCGGCCTGCCGGCCAGCGTCAGGGCGATGACGCCGGAGATCGCCGGGCTGCCCGCCTTGCCCAAGATGGCGCTGTTCCTGCATCGCAAGGAGGCCGAGCTCGACCCGGTAGCGGCGCGGCTTGGCGACATCCTGCTGCAGGCGGCGCTGGAAGCGTTGCCGGAGACGCAAACAGCGCCTGTTCTGCGCAACGTGGCGTAGAGGAGAAGTGGCGCTCAGCGGCGCTTCTTTGCCCTGCCGGCGAAAGGGTTGTCCGAGGTGCGCAAGGCGATACGGATCGGCACGCCTGGCATGTCGAAAGCCTCGCGCAGGCTGTTCGAGAGATAGCGGACGTAGGATTGCGGCATCGCATCCGGCCGTGAGCAGGAGACGACGAAGCCGGGCGGGCGCGTCTTGGCCTGCGTGACATATTTGATCTTCAGCCGGCGTCCGGCGACGGCGGGCGGCGGATGATGCGCCAGGATGCCTTCCAGCCAGCGGTTGAGCTTGCCGGTCGAGACACGGCTGTTCCAAACTCGATGCGTCCTGATGACAGCATCCATCAGCTTGTCGAGGCCACGCCCGGTCTCGGCCGAGACCGGCACCGCCTGCATGCCGCGCGCCTGCGGCAACAGCCGCTCGGTTTTTTCGCGCAGCTCGGCCAGCAACTCCTGGGGATGGTCGATAAGGTCCCATTTGTTGAAGGCGATCACCGGGGCACGGCCCTCGCGGATGATCAGGTCGGCAATCTGCAGATCCTGCTTCTCGAAGGGAATGGTGGCGTCGAGCACAATGATGACGATTTCGGCAAAGCGGATGGCGCGCAAGCCGTCCTGCACCGACATGACTTCGAGCTTTTCGTGGATCCTGGCCTTGCGGCGCATGCCGGCGGTGTCGAACAGCTTTAACCGGCGTCCATGCCAGTCCCAGTCGACCGAGATGGAATCGCGGGTGATGCCGGCCTCGGGGCCGGTCAACAGCCGCTCCTCGCCGATCAGCGCGTTGATCAGCGTCGACTTGCCGGCGTTGGGGCGGCCGACGACGGCGATGCGCATCGGCTTGGTGTCGTCATAGCTCGGCTCTGCGTCCGGGTCGGTGATGTCTTCGCCGATCAGCACCTCGCTGGCGGCGACCTCCTCCTCGCCGGCCTCTTCGTCCTCGCCGAAGGCGCGCGCCTCGCCCAGTGCCGCGATCACCGCGTCGCGCAAATCAGGCAGGCCCTGGCCGTGTTCGGCCGAGACCGGGATCGGCTCGCCAAGGCCGAGCTCCCAGGCCTCCAGCATGCCGCCCTGGGCGCCCCGCGCCTCGGCCTTGTTGGCGACGACGACAACTGGCTTGCCGGACTTGCGCACGATCTCGGCGAAGGTCTTGTCGTCGGGCATCAGCCCGGACTTGGCATCGATTGTGAAAAAGATCAGGTCGGCCTCGCGGATCGCGATCTCGGTCTGGGCGCGCATGCGGCCGGGCAGCGTCGAGGCGGCCGCATCCTCGAAGCCGGCGGTGTCGATGACGTCGAAATGCAGATCGTAGAGTTTTGCGGCATGGACGCGGCGATCGCGGGTGACGCCCGGCGTATCGTCGACAAGCGCCAGCTTCCTTCCCACCAGCCGATTGAAAAGGGTCGATTTGCCGACGTTAGGCCGGCCGATGATGGCGACTTTGAAGGTCATGGAATATCACGACACGCCGCCCGAGCCGCGGATCAGCTCGGACATCAAAGTCGCCCGCTCGCGCGTGTTGCGCGGGGCGCCGTCATCCGCGGCGATCTGGTCGAACAGCTTCAATGCATCCGCCGCCTTGCCTTCCTTCCAGGCGGCAAGGCCAAGCGCTTCGCGCGCCGTATGGCGCAGCGTGTTGGTGTCGGCGGTGAGCGCCTCGACGCGGCTGGAGACATCGGCGAAAGAGCCGTGATCGACCAGCAGCAGCGCGGCCCTGAGGCGCGCCATGTCGCGAATGCCGGAGGGGATCTTGGTGTCGGCGGCGACCTCGTCGAAATCCTTGACGGCGGCGTCGACGTCGCCCTTGTCCGCCTTGACGGTTGCCGCGCGCATACGGGCGAGCAGCGGATAGGCGCCGTAGCCGTCCTTCTCCAACGCCTCCAGAGCGGCAAGCGCCTCGTCGTTCTTGCCGTCATTGGCGAGCTTGAGCGCCTGCGAAAAAGCATCGCCCGAGCGGTTGGCGCGGGTCTCGTCCCAATAGCGGTAGCCGACGACGGCAGCAGTGCCGAGCACCACCAGCACGGCCAGCACGAGCAAGGCGGGACCGAAGCGGTCCCACAGCGCATGCGCCTGGTCGCGACGAATCTCTTCGTTGACTTCGCGGATAAAACTGTCGTCCGACATGGATCAAAACCATTCATGCCCCGGCCGGGGCGGTTGATGAGCCCGCGTTTTAGCGAAATTTTGCCGGCATGGAAGGGGTTCGGCAGGAAAATCGCCTATTCACGAGGCAGTCGCCGCCAAAGGCGGGCGCACAGGTCGATCGTATCCGTGCCATATTTCACCGGTAGGCGGTGCTTCTACATTCCTTGATCCGGTCAGATGCCTTTGCCCCGTTTGTCCCGCGTTATTGCGTTTTCGATTGCCGCGCTTGCTACCGGCGCGGCTTTTGCCGACCCGCCGGCGGCGCCGGCAAAGCCGAAACAGGTCGTCATCATCTCGTTCGACAGTGCCCGGGACATTTCGCAGTGGCAGCGCAGCCGGGCGCTGGCCCAGCGCACCGGTGCGCATTTCACCTATTTCGTCTCCTGCGTGTTCCTGCTGTCGCCGCAGACACGCAAGGAATACACCGCGCCAGGCAAGACAGAAGGCAAATCGAATATCGGCTTCGCCGCCTCCAAACAGGAAGTCGCCGACCGGCTCGAGCAGATCAACCTCGCTGCCTCGGAAGGCCACGATATCGGCAGCCATGGCTGCGGCCATTTCGACGGCAAGGACTGGAGCAAGGCCGACTGGCTGAGCGAGTTCGGCTCGTTCAAGCATATTCTCGAAAACGCCTATTCGATCAACGGCATTGCTCCTGAACCGAAGGGCTGGGGCGATTTCGCGCGCAAGTCGGTGGTCGGGTTCCGCGCGCCTTACCTGTCGGCAAACAAGGCGCTCTACGAGGCGCTGCCCGCGGCCGGTTTCCTGCTCGACGCAAGCGGCGTCTCGAGTGGGCCGGTCAAGCCGCCGACCGTCAACGGCCTCACACGCTTTTCGCTGCCGCAGATTCCGGAAGGGCCGAACTCAAGGCGGGTGATCGCCATGGATTACAATCTCTATGTCAGGCATTCCGGCGGCTTCGAGCGGCCGAGCATGGCGGAAGAGTTCACTGAGCGGACCTATGATGCCTTTCGCGCCGCCTTCGATGCGCAATACCAGAGCAAGCGCATTCCGCTTGAGCTCGGCTTCCACTTCACGCTGATGAACGACGGCGCCTACTGGAACGCGCTCGAACGCTTTGCCGGCGAGGTCTGCGTGATGAAACAAGTCGAGTGTATCAGCTTTCGCGATTATGTTTCGCGGCAAGGCGAACGGCAGGCGGCGGTGGGCGGCTGAGCCCAAGTGATCGCCGCCCGCCATCATCAGCTTACCGGCTGGTCCTCAGGGCGCAAGCCGGCTTGCTCACGTTCCAGATAGCGCTGGTCGATTTCAGGCAGCGGTTCCCCTTCCAGTGTCGCCTCGAAGGCGCGCAGGCGTTTGTGCACCGACTGCAATTCAACGATGGTCGACCAGGATGTGAGCAGGAACTGGAGCGATCCTGTTACTCGGCCGAACGCGTTGGAAATCTGACTAAACGCCCCGAAACTTATCTTATGAGCCACAAAGGACGGCCCCAGGATCAACATTGAGAAGATACCGTCGGCTTGCAGATAGGTGTAACGGACCACATTGAAATAGATATAGTGAAAATACAGTCTGAAGTAGTTGTGACGAACGTTGGCGAACAACTCCGAAGTGGTTGCCGGTTGGGCCCTGTCCGCATGATCCTCGCCGTAGACAAGTTCCTTGCGATAGGCAGCCTCGACACGTTGGTTGCGAAACTGCAACCCAGGCAGCTTCAGACCTGCAACCATGACCGAAATCGTTCCGAACAGGCACCAGGCAAGCGCGGCAAAGACCAATGGCTGCGGGATGGCACCGACGATCGGCAATTCGCTAATGTGGCTCTGCAGTTGAATCATCACCGGCAGGAATGCAATCAAGGTCATGATCGACTGGACAAAGCTGGAGCCCAGATCCTCCATGATCTGCGAGAACCGCATCGTATCTTCCTGGATACGCTGAGAGGCGCCTTCGATGTGGCGAAGCCTGCTCCAGTTCTCAATGAAGTAATTGTTCATCGCCGTTCGCCAGCGGAAAATCCAGTGACTGACAATGAAGGCGTTGACCACCTGCACGTTCATCCCGACCAGCGCAAGCCAAGCGAAGCTGCCTAGTCCGGCATAAAACTCTCCGGCGGTCGACTTGATAGTCCCCGACATAAGTCCCTGGATATAGTCATAAAAAGGGCCGTACCAGGCGTTGACCGCTACACTGACCTGCACATTGAAGTAGATGAGGAACAGGATGACCGCGCTGATCAATATCGACCAGTTTTGCCACGGATGCGGTGCATACCAGCTCCAGAATGCATAGAAGACGGCAACGCAAAAAGCGAAATAGAGATAGAACCACAGAAACGGGTTCGACCAGAGTACGGTGATACCGATAACGGGCGGTGCATCAGCCGCAGCCGGCGGCAAGCCGAACACAGCGCCCAGCTGCTCGCCACCGAAAAACCAGAACAGGATAGCGGCAAGGCTCCAGACGGCTACCGAAGAGAAGAAGAGCTTCGGCTGCGGAAAAAACGATACAAACACTGTGCGAAAATCCTCGGTCGATGCGCAAATCAGCGGGTTCAGCGCGCATAAAGTCACACATTAGTGGGAAAGAAAATGCCCGCTACCCGACGCCCGGTGCCGAGCAAGACCATAATCATGGCGATTTTGGCGCAGCCGACCAGGCGATCGCACCCGAGGCCAGCAGGACGGCGGCGGCCACGATCGAGGCAAGGAAAAAGTCTCCCGAGGCCTGCGCAAGCAGCCCGGCGACGATCGGGCCGATGATCTGGCCGAGGCCGAAGGCGGCCGTCATCACCGCCAGCATCCGGCGTCGCGCTTGCGGAGCGAGCTGCCTGCCGGCCTGCAGGCCAAGCGCGGTGATGGCGATGAAGGTGCCGCCGACAAGAAGGCCGCCGAGCAGCGGCCCGGTGCGCCCGCCCATGACGACACTGGCGCTGACGCCGACCACCTCGACCAGGCACCCCAGGGCATAGGTGGCATAGAGCCCGATCCTGGCCGCGAGCTTCTGCCACAGCCAGACCGACGGGAAACCGGCAAGGCCGGTGACCATCCAAACGACGGCCTCGAAGACGCGGCCGCCACCGCCCTGGCGGACGATGGCGACGAGGAACGTTGCCGTGACGATGTAGCCGAAGCCGAACAGGCCGTAGGCCACGATGATCTTCACCAGCGAGCGGTTTTTCGGCAGTGCCGGCTCGCTCCCGGTGGCGCTGTTCGCGGCCGAGGTGCCGCCGGCCAGCAGGGCGACGGCGGCAAAGCCGCCGGCCGAAATCACCGCCGACCACAGCCAGCCCGCCGCCCAGCCGGCATGTTCGGTGACGAGGATTGCCAACAGCGCCGAGGACGCCGCGATGCCGAGGCCGACGCCGCCGAAATACAGCGCCTGCAGGTCGCTTCGCCCGGCCGCGGCGAGATGACCGAAAACGATGCTGGTCATGAAGACCAGCACGAAGGCGCTGGCGAGGCCGGCAAGAAAGCGGATGAGGAGAAAGGCGGGCATGGTGCCGGTCAGGCCCATCAGCCCGGCGAGGGTCGCAGTGGCGGCAAGGCCGGCCAGCATCAGGTGGCGCTCGCGGCCTTGCGCCCAGCCGCCGGTGGCGGCAAGCGCGCCGACGAGGTAGCCGAGATAATTGGCCGATGCGATCCAGCCGGCATCGGCCGGCGACAGGCCGAGCTCTTCCATCATGCCGGGCAAGATCGGCGTATAGACGAAGCGGCCGATACCCATGGCGACGGCCAGGGCGATCATGCCGGCGATTGCCGGGCGCAAGGGTGAAGCGATGTTCATCGCGGTGCACCATAGGTGCGCCTGCCGGTGAGACAATCCGCCTTTTATTGTGCCAGAAGGGCTGCGCAGCCGCGTCGGCGGCCGGCTCACCTGAGGTGCCAAGCACGATCCTCGTTCAGGAACTCAGCAGGTCGAGGCCGTCTCGAAGCGGGTACGACGCGCGGTCAGCCTAAACGGCATGTCGGCGAGTTCGCGCTCCGACATGGTGTCGAGCACCGGATGCGACAGCGGATCGGTCACCCAGCTGGTGGCCTCGCTGTCATGCGGGTACGGCTGCGTTCCGATCGGGGAAAAGGCGCCGAGCCATGACAAAATCTTCATCAGATTGCCTCCTCACTCTGAGTAGCCCACTTAGAATCCGGCATCCCGCAGTGTCTGGCAATTGAGATTTCAGCCGTTCGAGTTTACAAAAACTGTATGGCTATGCTGAACCGCGTCCATCTCAACGGCTTGCGCGCCGTCGAAGCCGTCGCGCGCCTGGGCTCGCTCGCGGCGGCGGCCGGCGAACTCAACGTCTCGGTCAGCGCCGTCAGCCAGCAGATCAACCGGACCGAAAAGCAGCTCGGCCGGGCCCTGTTCGAACGAACGCCAGCTGGCCTGGTGGCGACCGAATTCGGCACCGTCTTTACCGCGCGGCTCAGCGCCGGGTTTCGCGAACTCGCACAGGCGATAGCGCTTGCCGACGAAAGCTCGGAGTGCACGCTGGTGGTTTCGGTGGCGCCGGCTTTCGCCTCGAAATGGCTGCTGCCGCGGCTGTCGCGGCATTTCGCCCGGCATCCGAATGTGCTCCTGCGCATCGACGCATCGGTGCGGCTTGCCGATCTCGACCGTTCGGACATCGACGTCGCCATCCGGCTCGGCGACGGCAAATGGCCGGGCGGGCGGGCCGAATTGCTGCTGGCGCAGGAGGTATTTCCGGTCTGTGCACCGGTGATCGCCAGCAAGCTGAAATCGATAGAGGACCTTGCTTTGACCTGTGCGATCACCGACGAAAGATCGATGATCAGTTGGGAGAGCTGGTTCGAAGCGGCCGGGGTGAAGCCGGTCACCTTCATGAAGGGCGCGCGCTTCACCGATCCGATGCTGTGCCTGGAATCGGCGATTGCTGGTCACGGCGTGATGCTCGGCTGGCAGTTGCTGGCCGCCGACGCGCTGGCCGACGGCCGGCTCGTCGCACCGTTCGGCGTGAGGGCGCAGAGCGGGCTCGGCTACTGGCTGGTGACCTCGGCCAGCAAGAGCGAAAGCCGCAAGGTCAGGGATTTCAAGATCTGGGTGCGCGAGGAGATCGAAGCGACGATGCCGCAGTTCAGGTCGCTCGAGAGCGCCAGCTGAGTCTGCAGCACATCACGGTGGAAAGGTCGGTAGCGCCGGTCTATGTAAGAAACAGTCCCCAATCACGGCAGGCAGGATCATGACCACACATTCGCGCGGCGTTTCCGCAACCATCGACCCGGTGAAGCTCGACAGGCTGGCGGAAGTCGCCGTCAAGGTCGGGCTGCAATTGCAACCGGGTCAGGATCTGGTGCTGACCTCGTCTATCGCAGCGCTGCCCTTGACGCGGCGGATCGTCGAGCACGCCTACAAGGCGGGCGCCGGCCTAGTGACGCCGATCTTCAACGATGACGAGATCACGCTGGCGCGCTTCCGCTACGGCGCCGACGCCGGTTTCGACCGCGCCGCCGGCTGGCTCTATGAAGGCATGGCCAAAGCCTTCGCCAACAATGCGGCGAGGCTTGCCGTGCGCGGCGAGGATCCGTCGCTGCTTTCGGCTCAGGACCCGGCAAAGGTGGCGCGTGCCAACAAGGCGAATTCGATGGCCTACCAGCCGGCGCTGGAGAAGATCACCGGCTTCGACATCAACTGGAACATCGTCGCTTATCCCGATCAGGCCTGGGCCAAACAGGTTTTCCCGGACGACGCCGAAGACGTCGCCGTGGCCAAGCTTGCCGACGCCATCTTTGCCGCCTCGCGGGTGGACGTCGAAGACCCGATCGGCAACTGGACGGCGCACAATGCGGCGCTGAAGAGCCGCACCGAATGGCTGAACGGCCACAATTTCCACGCGCTGCATTTCACCGGCCCCGGCACCGACCTGACCGTCGGGCTGGCTGACGGCCACGAATGGATGGGCGGCGCCTCGACCGCCAAGAACGGCATCACCTGCAACCCCAACATCCCGACCGAAGAGGTTTTCACCACGCCGCATGCAAGGCGCGTCGAAGGCCATGTCACCAGCACCAAACCGCTGTCCTACCAGGGCACGCTGATCGACGGCATTGCGGTGCGTTTCGAGGCGGGCCGTATCGTCGAGGCAAAGGCCTCGAAAGGTGAGGATGTACTGCACAAGGTGCTCGATACCGATGAAGGCTCACGCCGTCTCGGCGAGGTGGCGCTGGTGCCGCACTCCTCGCCGATCGCGAAGAGCGGGCTCTTGTTCTTCAACACGCTATTCGACGAGAACGCCGCCAGCCACATCGCCCTCGGCCAGTGCTACTCGAAGTGCTTCGTCGACGGCGCCTCGCTCAGCCAGGACGAGATGGCGGCGCGCGGGGGCAACAAGAGCTTCATCCACATCGACTGGATGATCGGCTCGGACAAGATCGACATAGACGGCGTCCATAAGGACGGCAGCCGCGTACCGGTGATGCGCAAGGGCGAGTGGGTTTAGGCCCGGGATCGCTAAGCGAAGGCCAGCAAGCAACGGCGCCTGCTGGCCCATGCGGAGTTGGCAATGGAGCTCGCGGTAAAGCGCATCTATGAGCCGCCGGCGCCCGATGACGGGCAGCGGGTGCTCGTCGACCGCATATGGCCGCGCGGCGTCCGCAAAGAGGACGCGGCACTGACGCTATGGCTGAAGGACATCGCGCCAAGCAACGCGTTGCGCAAACGGTTCGGCCATGAGCCGGCGCGCTGGGCGGAGTTCCAGCGGCGATACCGCGATGAGCTCGACCTGAACGGCGAGGCCGTGGCGGAACTGCGCGCCTTGCTCCGTGAAGGCAAGGTGACGCTGCTCTACGGCGCCCATGACGAGGCCCACAATAATGCGGTCGCGTTGGCGAGCTATTTGCGGGGGATCAATTAGTCACGCCGGCGGGACAGCGCCCCCCTCTGGCCTGCCGGCCATCTCCCCCAAGAGGGTGAAGATCGGCAGCTTCGCCGAAAGCGCCCTTCTTTGGCGACTAGCGAAAGCCGAAGTGACGTCCAATCTCCCCACTTGAGGGGGAGATGTCCGGCAGGACAGAGGGGGCGCGACGGATCGCGGCGGGTCGGTTCTACTTCCTACCGATCGCCTGCTGATAAACATCAGGCTTGAAGCCAACCAGTATCCTGTCGCCCAGTTCCAGCACCGGTCGCTTTATCATCGTCGGTTTGGCCAGCATCAGCGCCTTGGCCTTCTTCTCGTCCAGGCCCAGTCTGTCCTCCTCCAACAGTTCCCGGAACGTCGTGCTCGCCTTGTTGAGCAGGATTTCCCAGCCGACCTTGCCTGACCAGCCGTTCAGCCGATCCGCGTCAAGCCCGTCTGCCCTGTAGTCGTGAAAGCGATAGGCAACATCGTGGCTTGCCAGCCAGACACGCGCCTTCTTGACCGTATCGCAATTGGTGATGCCGTACATGGTAATCGTCAAAACGCGTCCTCGGACCAGTCGAATCTGACGGCACCCTAAAACCGCGCCTCGCGGTTTTCCAGCGGCCTCGCCGGGCTCCGCGATTTTCGCGCTTGCCAATAGTAAGGAATTTCCCTAAGTGTTTTCTAAGCCAACTCTGGTCACGCGGAATGGCCGAGGCAAGGAAACGACCATGACGGGCCTGCAGACCGAAAGCCCCCAGCCGATCGACGGCATTTTCCGGGCGCTCGCCGATCCGACCCGGCGACGCGTGGTCGAGCGACTGAACCGAAGCCCCGCCTCGGTCAGCGAGCTTGCGCAGCCGTTCGAGATGGCCCTGCCATCCTTCATCGAGCATCTCAGGGTTCTGGAAGGCTGCGGGCTGGTGTGTTCGGAGAAGGCAGGCCGCGTCAGGACCTACCGGCTTGCGCCGGAGCCGCTGAAGCTCGCGGAAAACTGGCTGGCCGAGCAGCGTGCGCTGTGGGAGCGCCGTCTCGACCAGTTCGACGACTACGTGCTGAAACTCAAGGAGACAGACAGATGAATATGGCGCCGTTGTTCCAGCCCGATCCGAAGCTCGACCTCGTGCTCGAACGCACGATCGAGGCGCCACGGGAACTGCTGTGGATGGCCTTGACGAAGCCCGAGCATGTCCGACAATGGTTCACACCGAAGCCGTGGATCATCACCGATTGCGAGATCGACCTGCGGCCCGGCGGCCTGTTCCGCACCCGCATGCAGTCGCCCGACGGCACGGAGGTCAACGACAGGCGTTGCTGCTACCTCGAGATCGTCCCGAACGAGCGGCTGGTGTGGACCGATGCGCTGCTGCCAGGCTACCGGCCGTCAGGCGATCCATTCATTACAGCGGTCATATCGCTGCAATCGCATGGCGAGACGACGCGCTATACCGCCACCGCCATCCACCGCGACGAAGCCACGCGCAACAGCCACGAGGAGATGGGCTTCTACGACGGCTGGGGCACGGTGGCGGATCAGTTGGCCGGCTATCTCAAGACGATCTGAGGCGACCCTGCTTCGCACTCACATTGCGGCCACGGAATCGTCGTGGCCGTTCAAGCGAACGCCGGTGCCGAAGGCACCAACCATTGCAATAAACTTGACGGTTGCGTAATGCCAATGTCGAGGCTCAGGCGCCGTAGCCGATGATGCCCTTGATCTCGAGGAAATCGTGGATCGCCCAGTCGGCGTATTCGCGGCCGTTGCCGGACTGCTTGTAGCCGCCGAAGGGCGCAAACGTATCCCATTCCGGATAGTTGATCGACACCTGCCCCGCGCGCAGCCGGCCGGCAATCTTGCGGGCGTGTTCGATATCCCGGGACTGCACATAGGCGGCCAGCCCATAGACGGTGTCGTTGGCGATCTTCACCGCATCATCATCGTCATCGTAGGAGATGACCGACAGGACCGGCCCGAAAATCTCCTCCTTCTCGATGGTCATGCCGGGTCTGACGTGGCCGAAAACGGTCGGCCGCACATAGTAGCCACGGTTGAGGTGCTCCGGCCGGCCGGGGCCGCCGGTGACCAGCGTCGCGCCCTCGGCGATGCCTGCCTCGATCAACCGCTGGACCTTGTCGAACTGGATGTTGCTAACCACCGGTCCGAGCTTGGTCTCCTCGGAGCGTGGGTCGCCGACCTTGTGCCGTTCGGCGGCCTTCTTGGCGATGGTCAGCGCCTCGTCGTGACGGGCGGCCGGCACCAGCATGCGGGTCGGCGCATCGCAGGACTGGCCGCTATTGCCGAAGCAGGCGTTGACACCCTTGCGCACGGCCGTCTCGAAGTCGGCGTCGGGCAGCACGATGTTGGCCGATTTGCCGCCCAGCTCCTGCGCGACGCGCTTGACCGTCTCGGCCGCCGTCTTGGCGACGATGATGCCGGCCCGGGTCGACCCGGTGAACGAGACCATGTCTACGTCGGGATGGCCAGCCATGACCTGGCCGACATCGGGACCAGTGCCATTCACCATATTGTAGACGCCCTTCGGCATGCCGGCGGCGTCCATCACCTCGGAAAAGATGATGCCGCTGATCGGCGCGATTTCGGAAGGCTTTAAGACGACGGTGCAGCCGGCGGCGAAGGCCGGCGCCACCTTGCAGACTATCTGGTTGAGCGGCCAGTTCCACGGTGTAATCAGCGCGCAGACGCCGATCGGCTCCTTGACCACCATGGTGGTGCCGCGCTTCTCATTGAATTCGTAATCCTCAAGCGCCTTGATGGTAGCTTCCATATGCGCCCTGCCCGCCCAGGCTTGCGCCTCGCGCGCCCACCTGATCGGCGCGCCCATTTCCTGGCTGACCGCCTGGGCGATGTCCTCGTAGCGCTCATTGTAGACTTCGAGGATACGCTTCAGCAGCTTCAGGCGCTCGGCCTTGCTGGTTTGCGAAAAGGCCGGGAATGCCGCCTTGGCTGCCGCAACGGCCTTGTCGACATCGGCCTTCGAGCCGACCGAGATTTTGGTGTAGGCCTCTTCAGTGGACGGATCGATCACATCCAGCGTTGCCGGCACCACGGGGCCGACCCACTTGCCGCCGATGAAAAAGTTGAGATGATTGCTCATGGGCCGTGCTCCGGTTTTCTAGAAATGAGTGAGACTAGCTAGGCAGCATAGGGCAGTTGGCGCCACGGCGCAGGCTGATATACGCTACGTCGCCGACGCTGAATTGAAAACCCTCTGTCCGGCGTGGCGCGTCGATCACCACCTGTGTCCCCTGCCCCAGCTCTGCATGAAGGCGCAAGGTGCGGCCGTGAAAGACGATACTGTTCACCCGCACCGGTGCGGTACCGGCCGCGGCCTCGGTCGTGGCCAAAAGGTCCTCCGGACGCACGCCGATGGTGCGAACCGTGCCCTCGCTAGGCAGCTCGCCCGTCTCCGAAACCGCTTCCAGCGGCAGAGTGCCCGCGGTGAACCGCAAGCGCTCGCCATCACGGCCGACAAAGCGCGACTGCAGAAGGTTCATGGTGCCGATGAAGCTGGCGACGAATTTGGTGGCGGGCCGGTCGTAAAGGGTCGCCGGCGGCGCAATCTGCTCTATGCGGCCCTTGTTCATGACGACGATGCGGTCAGAGATCGACAGCGCCTCGGTCTGGTCGTGCGTGACCATGACGAAAGTGGTGCCAAGCCGCGACTGCAGCCGCTTCAATTCGACCTGCATTTGCTCGCGCAGATGCGCGTCGAGCGCCGATAGCGGCTCATCGAGCAGCAGCACACGCGGCTCGCAGACGATGGCGCGAGCAAGCGCGACGCGCTGGCGCTGGCCACCCGACAATTCGGACACGCGGGCGCCGAGCTTTTCGGCAAGGCCGACCATGTCGAGCGCTGCGCCGACGCGCCTTGCCTGTTCGGCACCGGAGAGCTTGCGCAGCGACAGGCCGAAGCCGACATTTTCGGCGACGTTCATGTGCGGGAACAGCGCGTAGTCCTGGAATACGGTGTTGACCGGGCGGTCGAAGGGCCTGAGCGCCGTGATGTCGCGGCCGTCGAGCAGGACCCTGCCGTTCGACGGGCTCTCGAAGCCGGCGATGACCCGCAGGCTGGTGGTCTTGCCGCAGCCGGACGGTCCGAGCAGGGTCAGGAACTCGCCGCGCGAAATGTCGAGATCGACGGTGTCGAGCCCGACGATGCCGCCGGGGAAAATCTTGGAGACCTTGTCCAGCCGGACGAGCGGATCAGGCGCCATCGCGAACCTCGGACGGTTTGGTGGTGTTAACCCACAGGATCTGGCAGCGCTCGCTGCCCGGATTGCGGAAGGCATGCAGCAACGTGCTCTTGAAGGCGAAGCTGTCGCCGGCCTTCAGCCCGTATCTGGTCGAATCGACCACCAGCTCGACCTCGCCCGACAGGACGAAGCCGAATTCATGGCCGGCATGAGCGTAGGCTTCGGCGGTGCCGCCACCGGCTTCCACGGTTACCAGCATGCCGGTTAGCGTGGCGGCCGGCGGCGACAGCAGTGCCTTGGCGATGCCCTCCGACTTGACCGGGATCTGACGCCGGCTGTTGGCGCGCACACAATAGAGGTCGTTGCCGACATCATTGCCGTCGGCGATCAGCGCCGACGGCTCGATGTCGAGGGCGGCGGCGAGCGGCCAGATCACGCGCACCCGCAATGACGACATGCCGCGCTCGATCTGGCTCAGTGCACCGATCGACACGCCGGCTTTGGCGGCAAGTTCGGCCAGCGAGAGATTGCGCTCCAGCCTGAGCGCCCGCACGCGCCGGCCGACCCTGACGTCGGCGTCGTCCTTCGGCTTCCCAGCCGCTTCGTCCAGCATGTCCATTCGTTCGTCCTTGTTTGGTAAGGTTTTCCCTTCTCCCCTTGTGGGAGAAGGTGGATCGGCGCGAAGCGCCGAGACGGATGAGGGGTGTTGGCCGGAGTGCCGTCGGTGCCATCTGGAACACCCCTCATCCGTCGCCTTTGGCGACACCTTCTCCCACAAGGGGAGAAGGAAGAACCAGGCTCAGCCTCCTGCCTTGACCTTCTCGAACATCTTGGCGAGTTCGTCATTCTGTTTCATCGGCCCGGTGAAGATGGTGGTCTTCAGCATCACCTCGGGATCGGAAGGCAGCTGCAGTTTCTCCAACTCCTCCTTCGGCACGGCGGCGAAAGCCGAGCTGGTCGAGCTGCCATAGCCGTAGGCCTGGATCAGGTATTTTCCGGAATCCGTCTCCAGCCGGCTGTTGATGAAGTCATAGGCAAGGTCGACGTTCTTGGCGTCCTTGAGCATGACGAAGCCGCAAGCCCAGGTCAGCATGCCTTCTTTCGGCTTCATGAACTCGACAGGCACGCCCTGCTTCTTCAGCGAGGTGGCCGAGGCGTTCCAAGTCATGGCGGCGACCAGCTGGCCGCTCGCCAGCGCCTGCTCGACCGAGGTCATGTCGGTGGTGTAGTTCGAGAGCAGCGGGCGCTGCTCGCGCAGTTTTTCCGCCACCTTGTCCATCTGTTCCGGTGTCATGTCGAATGGATTGACGCCGGCGAGAAGGGCCGCCACCACCGGTGTGTCGTGGACGGCATCGATGGTCGCCATGCGCCCGGCATATTGCTTGTCCCAGAGCAGGTTCCAGCTGGCTTCCGGGTTCTTCACCAGATCTGTGCGGTAGAGGATCGAGGTATTGCCCCAGTCCCACGGCACCATCCAGACCTTGCCGTCGCCGGCCTGCAGGTCGGGCAGGTTCTTGAAGACCGGGAAGATCGAATCCCAGTTCTTGATGCGCTTGGTGTCGATCGGCTGCAGCAGGCCTTCCTTGTTCCAGCGCGCCACCTTGTCATAGCAGGGATGCGCGATGTCGGGGCGGAAGCCGGCCTTGACCTTGGTGAAGGCGTCGTCGTCGTCGCCGAACATCGAGGCTTCGACACCATCGGGGTGCGCGGCGAGGAAGCTCTTGTTGAAGTCGGGCAGTTCATAGCCCGACCAGGTGAAATATTGCAGCTTGTCGCCGGCAAAGGCGACAGTCGACGCAAGCGCCAGCGCGAAGGCAGCCAGTCCGGTTTTCGCTGTCTTTGCCGTTATCGATTTCAGGTCGAATGCCATTGCAGTTCTCCTCCTTCGGTTTCTTCTGGTTTTGACAGGTTGGCGGGTGCTGGCCGCCGGGTGGCAACAAGCCCGCGATGACGCAGGATTTCAGCGAGTGCGGCGATGACGAACGACACGGCCAGGATCGCGGTGCCGAGCGCCATGACGGTCGGCAACGATTTCGGGAAGCGCAGCTGGCTCCAGATATAAAGCGGCAGCGTCGGCTCGGTGCCGGCAAGGAAGAAGGCGACGATGAACTCGTCGAACGAGGTCAGGAAGGCCAGCATGAACGCCGAAATAATGGCGGGCAGGCTGAGCGGCAGCATCACCCGTCTGAAGGTCGTCCAGTCCGAGGCGCCGAGGTCGAGCGCTGCCTCACGGATGGTCTTCGGGATGGCGGCGAAGCGGCTGCGCATGACCACCACCGTCGTCGGCAGCGCCACCGATATGTGGCCGAGCACAATGGCAATGCGCGACGGCCCGAAACCGGCGAGATTGACCAGGATCAACAGCGAGATGCCTATGATAACGCCGGGGATCAGGATCGGCAGCCGGGCAATGGCGCTGATCGTTGCGGCCAGCGGCGAGCGGCCGTAGAGGTCCATATACGACACGGTGATGCCGCAGAGCGTTGCGCCGATGGCGGCAATAGCGCCGATGACGAGGCTGGTGGCAAGCGCACCGGACAATGCCGAATTGCCGACCAGCGTGCCATACCATTCAACCGTGAAGCCTTGCAGGGGAAATGCCGCCTGGATCGAATTGTTGAAGGAAAACAGCGGGATCAGCAATATCGGCAGATATAGGAACACCAGATAGGCAAGGACGTAGGCTCCGAGCCAGCCGCCGCCTTGCTTTGCGTCCAGGCGCGCGGTGTTCATGTGCGGCTGCCGTATCGGCGGTCGGCGAAGCGCACCACCAGCACTACGGCGAGAATGACCAGCATGACGGCGACGGCGAGTGCGGCGCCGAACGGCCAGTCATTGGCCTTGCCGAACTCGGCCTGGATCAGTGTGCCGATCATGGTACTGGCAGGGCCGCCGACCAGCGCCGGCGTCACGTAATCGCCGACCGTCGGCACAAAAACGACGAGGGCCGCCGCCAGCACGCCCGGCATCGAGTTGGGCAGCACGATGCGGCGGAAACTGGTGAATGGTTTTGCGCCAAGATCGGAAGCGGCCTCGAGCAGCGATTTCGGGATCGTGTCCAGCGCCACATAGATGGGCAGGATGGCGAACGGGGCATAAGCGTGGGCAAGCGTGACAACGACCGCTGCCGGCGTATTCAGGAACGCCAATGTCGGCTCCGACCAGATGCCGCTTTCGATCAATGCCGAGTTGAGCACGCCATTATAGGCCAGTACGATCTTCCAGGCGAAGACGCGCAGCAGATAGCTGGTCCAGAACGGCAGGGTCAGCAGGAACAGCAGCAGCCCACGCCGCCGCCCGGCATGGAAAGCCAGATAGTAGGCGACAGGATATGCTGTGACGACGGTTGCCAGCGTTACCAGGCCGGCGATGCCCAGCGAGCGCAGCGTCACCGTCCAGTACAGCGGATCGGTGGCCACCGTGGCGAAATTCGCAAGGGTGAAACCGGCCCCCAGCAGCGAGCCGTCATTGCCGCGAAAGGCCAGGAAGAACACCAGGCCAAGCGCGAAAAGGATCAGCAGAAAGGTGACCAGCCCGCCGGGCAGCAGCATGGCGAAGCGAAAACCCGACGAAGACCGGGTTTCCGGCAGCGGCTGCGTTGCGGCGATGGTCGACATCGACTGCCCATCGGAATTTGAAATCAACCAAGCTTTTTTCATATTCGTGAAACTGTCAAGCTGTTTCACGCTTGGGAATGAAAGTCAGCGTTCGAACGCGTCCAGCATCCGGTACCAGGCGATGGTCGCGGCAACGCCGACCTGCCGAAACGCGTGAAAAGGGATCGGCCGGATCGGCGATATCGGGAACGGCAATTGCCTGGTGTCGCCGCTCGACAGGTAGGAGGCGATGCGCTCACCAAGCGCGGTCATCAGGCCGATGCCGCGGCCTTGGCAGCCGACGACCGCCAGCAGACCCATCTCTGGCTCGTGGATATGCGGGAGATGGTCCGGCGTCATTGCCACCCGGCCGAACCAGCGCTTTTCAATGGCCACATCGGACAGCGCCGGGTAGAGCCGCAGCAGCGCGCGTTCCAGATGCGCCCAGTCGGCCGGGCCGTTCGGCAAGGCCATGCGGCCGCGTCCGCCGAGCACCAGCCGGCCGTCGGCACTCTTGCGGTAATAGACGAGGATGCGGCGCGAATCCGAAACCGCCTGCCCTTCCGGCAAGATCGCCGCCGCGAGATTGGACGATAGCGGCGCTGTCGCGATCTGGAAGGAATGCAGCGGAACGATCGTCTCGGCGAGGCCGGGGAGCAGGCCGCCGGTATAGGCGTTGGTCGCCAGGACAATCGCCTTGGCCTTGAGTTCGGCGCCGCTTTCCGTAGAAACGTGCCAAATGCCAGCATTCTTGCTGATCTGCATCACGTTCTGGCGTTCGGCGATCTTCACGCTCGCCGCTGCAGCGACGCGCGCCAGTTCCGACGTGTAGGCAAGCGGATCGATGACACCGGCGCGGCGATCGAGCCAGCCGCCGAGATAGCCTTGCGCGCCGATCATCGTCGCGATCTCCGTCGCGCTCAGCAGCCGGACATCGGCGCCGCGCGCCCGCCACTGCCGATCCCGGCTTGCCGCCGCTTTCAGCGCGGTCTCGGTATGCGCGGCCTGGATCCAGCCATTGCGGACGAACGGCACCGTGAGCTTTTCGTCGCGGATCAATTCGAAAACGGCGTCCACCGTCGAGGCGGCAAAGTTGACGAGCGCCTCACCGCGTTCGAGACCAAAATGCTCCAGCAGCCAGTCCGGATCGTATTTCAGGCCGGGAATGACCTGACCGCCGTTCAGGCCGGATGCGCCACTGCCGATTTCGCCGGCCTCCACCACCTGGACGGCGAGGCCGAGCCGGGCAGCGTGCAAGGCCGTTGACAGACCCAGAATGCCGCCGCCGACGATGACGACATCGACGCATTGGCCGGCTGGAAAAAGCGACTGGAACGCGGTGGCTGTCCGCGGCTTCTGCCAGATTGGATCGGAAAACCGTAAGAGCAAGCGTCACCTGGAGATTTTCAGTGGGTGAAAACCCTAGCGACGGTTTCATTATTTTGAAAGAGCGTTTTCCCTCGCCATTGGCGCACGTCAGGCTCGATCAAGGTCCAGCGATGCGAAGACCGCTTGAAAGAATTGACAAAGCTCGCCCTGCAAGCGGGATAGACCTTTGGCGGGAATTTGTTGAAAGTGCCGCGGCCGAAGGACAAGACAACAGGAAATGTAAGCCATGACGAACGCCACACATTTGCCCGCCGAAGGCCTCTTCGTAGGCCGCGCCTGGGCGAGCGATGCTTCCCATCCGCTGGTGGTCACGGTGCGTGACGGCACGATCTTCGACATCACGTCAAATGTGGCGCCGACCGTACGCGACGTTTGCGAATTGCCGGATCCGGCGGGGCACGTCCGCTCGGCCAAGGGACGGCCGATCGGCCCGCTCGATGCCATTGCCGCCAACAGTTTCGAGACAGCGCGCGATGCGGGGAAACCGTACCTGCTGTCCCCCGTCGACCTGCAGGCGATCAAGGCGTCTGGCGTCACCTTTGTCGTCAGCCTGCTCGAACGGGTGATCGAGGAGCAGGCGCGCGGTTCGGCCGAAAAGGCCGACGCCATTCGCGCCGACATCGCCGGGCTGATCGGCCACGATCTGTCGAAGCTCAAGCCCGGCTCGCCGGAAGCGATGGAGATCAAGGCCAAGCTGATTGCGCGCGGCGCCTGGTCGCAATATCTGGAAGTCGGCATCGGCCCCGATGCCGAGATCTTCACTAAATGCCAGCCGATGGCCTCGGTCGGCTTCGGCGCCGATGTCGGCCTGCATCCGGTTTCGACATGGAACAATCCGGAGCCGGAGATCGCCATGATTGCCGCGAGCAGCGGCAGGATCGTCGGGGCGACGATCGGCAACGACGTCAATCTGCGCGACGTCGAGGGACGCTCCGCGCTGCTGCTCGGCAAAGCCAAGGACAACAACGCTTCGGCAGCACTTGGCCCCTTTATCCGGCTGTTCGACGAGACGTTTTCCATCGGCGACGTGAAGCAGGCGATCGTACACCTGAAGGTCGAGGGCGAGGATGGGTTCTCGCTAGAGGGCGCCAGTTCGATGGCTGAGATCAGCCGCTCGCCGGAAGAGTTGGTCGCCGCCGCCATGGGGCCGCACCACCAGTATCCGGACGGGCTGGTGCTCTATCTCGGCACGATGTTCGTGCCGTCGAAGGATCGCGGCGAACAAGGCAAGGGCTTTACCCACAAGGTCGGCGACATCGTCACCATCTCGTCGGAGAAGTTCGGTGCGTTGGTCAACCGCGTGCGGCTGTCGCCCGACTGCCCGCACTGGACCTACGGCGCCAGCCATCTGATGCGTGACCTCGCAAGGGCCGACCTCATCTAGTCCCCCAGCCTAACATCCGATAGATTCTAGAATTCTCTGATTGGAAATTACCTGCTCGTCGGCATTCGGGAGAGTCCATTGATCGTCGCTCTTGAGGGCAAGACCCTTGTCGTTACCGGCGGGACGCAAGGGCTTGGCGAGACCATCGCCCGGCTGGCCTCAGCCGGCGGCGGCGAAGGGATCGCCATTGTCGGCCGCAATGCCGAGCGTGGCAGACGCATCGCCGAAGAGCTTTCACGACCAAGCCGGCCCGTCGTCTTCATCCAGGCCGACCTTGGAGATCCGGCCGCGCCTGCAGCTGTCATGGCGGAAGCGATCAAAAGACTCGGCCGCATCGATTGTCTGGTGAACGCCGCGGCCCTCACCGACCGGGCCTCGCTGGAAACTGGCACAATCGACGACTGGGACAGGTTGTTTTCCGTCAATGCGCGCGCGCCGTTCTTCCTCATGCAGGCGGCCGTAGCCGACATGAAGACACGGCGGGCGGCGGGCGCCATCGTCAACATACTGTCGGTGAATGCGCATTGCGGTGCGCCGGACCTTGCCATCTATTCCGCAACCAAGGGCGCGCTTTCGACGCTGACCAGAAACATTGCCAACGCGCATCTCTCCGATCGCATCCGCGTCAACGGCATCAACATGGGCTGGGTAGCGACGCCGGCCGAACAAGAGATGCAGGCGCGCACGCTGGGCAAGGGCGAAAACTGGGCAAAGATCGCCGCCGCCGGCCTGCCGCTTGGTCGATTGCTGACCATGGACGAAGTCGCCCGGCTAACGCTGTTCCTGCTCAGCGACGCCTCCGGGCTGATGACCGGGACGCTTATCGACCTAGAGCAATCCGTGCTCGGCGCGCCGCCGCGCGGCATTGCATGACGGTCGCAAGGACGATCGTCGGCCGCCTGGAAAATATCAGCCAAACTGATGCAATCTGATGGGATTGCTGATGGCGTGGTGCCTTGCGCCAACGTCCATTGGCAATCGAGGCTTGCCATCGATCGAAAAAGGGAATGCTCTAATGCGTCCAGGTCGACGCTGGCAAAATGCGACCACCGTTTTGGCCGCGCACGGCTTTTCGCGGTGATCGTCGGAGGAGGAGGAGGTTCAAATGGGAGGAAATCAAATGCTGACGAGGCTAAGACTGCTTGTACTTGGCTTGGTGATGGCGCTGGCCATTCCGGCCGCGGCACAGGCCAAGACGTTCTACTGGATTTCGCATGGCGGCCCGGCCGATCCGGTCTGGACCTACTTCCTTGCCGGTGCCAAGCAATGGGCGGCGGACACCGGCAATACCGTCAACACCTCGTTCCACAACGGCGACGTGGCGTCGCAACAGGAAGCCGTCCGCGCCGCAATCGCCGCCAAGGCCGACGGCATCACCACGACCAGCCCCGATCCGGGCAGCCTTGTCGAGATCGTCAAGGAAGCGCGGGCGGCGAACATCCCGATCATCAACTTCAACACGCCCGACCCGAAGGCGGATTTCAACGCCTATGTCGGCGGCGACAACGTCACCTTCGGCAAGCATTGGGCGCAGTATCTGGTCGACAAGGGCCTGGTGAAGAAGGGCGACTTCGTCTGGATGCCGGTCGAAATTCCCGGCGCCACCTATGGCGTCCAGGAAGAGGAAGGCATCAAGAGCGTCTTCGAGCCGCTCGGCATCACCTATGAAATCACCGAAGCGACGCTCGACCAGGCCGAAGTGATCAACCGCATGGTCGATTACCTCACCGCCAACAGGGCCAAGGTCAAGGCGATCATCGGCCTTGGCGACCTTGTCACCGGTTCGATCAAGCGGGTGTTCGACCAGGTCGGCGTCAAGCCGGGCGAAATCCCGGTCGTCGGCTGGGGCAACTCGCTCGACACCACCCAGGAAGTGCTGAACGGCTACGTCAATGCCGGCCAGTGGCAGGATCCGCAGGCGACCAGCTATGTCGCGCTCTCGCTCGCCAACATGGCGGCAAGCGGTATTCCGCCCGGCTTCGACGTGATCACCGGCGCGCTCTACGAGAAGGACACCGCGGCAGTCTACGACAAGATCCTGTCCGGCAAATAAATCCGCGATCGAGTTGGTCACGGCCGCTTCGGCGGCCGTGACTGTCTCATCATTCCGCCGAAGCCGGTTGCGGTCTCGGCCAAATCCAATCCTATCGCGGGTCCAAGGTGGAAAATCGTTCTCTTATCCAACGCTCGATCGCGCGACCCGAGTTCGGGCCGTTCGTGCTGCTCGTCGTCGAGATCGCTGTGTTCTGGGGCATCAACCACGACTTCCTGTCGCCGCAAAACATCTCGAACACGCTGGCCTTCACGGTCGAGCTCGGGCTGATCGCGCTGGCGATGACCCTGTTGATGACATCAGGCGAATTCGACCTCTCGGTCGGCTCGGTGTTCGGCTTCTCGCCTGTCCTGATGTGGACGTTGTTCAACAGCGGCGTCGCCTCGCTCGAAGCCGCCTTCGTCATCGCGCTGGTGGTCGCTGCGTTCATCGGACTGGTCAATGGCTGGTTCGTGACGCAGCTCAAGATCCCGTCCTTCCTGGTGACGCTGGGCATGCTGCTGGTGGTGCGCGGCACCGCATTGTTCGTCACCAACGGATTTCCGCAGCGGACCTGGAGCGCCGAGGGCAGTTGGCTGGCGGAAGCGCTGGTCGGCGATTTCTTCATCGGTCCGTTCCGTATCTACATGTCGCTGTTCTGGTTCATCGCCGCCGCAATCGCGCTCGGCTACGTGCTGACGCAAAGCCGGACAGGCAACTGGATCCAGGCGGCCGGCGGCAACCCGAGTGCTGCAAGGGCGCGCGGTGTCAATGTCAGCGGCGTCAAGATCGGCCTGTTCATCCTGTCGTCGATCCTGGCCTCGCTTGCCGGCGTCATCTCCTCGCTACGCACCTCTGCGGCCAACCCCAACAGCGGCACCGGCTACGAGCTCGAAGTCATCGCCATGGTGGTGATCGGCGGCACGGCGCTGACCGGTGGGCGCGGCACAATCATCGGCACTGTGCTCGGCATCCTGATCCTGCGCGTGATGCGCAACGGCATCGTGCTGATCGGCGTGCCGGGCCTTGCCTACAACATCTTCATCGGCGCCATCATCCTCGGCATGATGGCGCTCCACTCATGGCTGGAACGCCGGCATCAGGCAGGGACTTGAACCATGGCCGAACCGCTTGTCCGCATGGAAAACATCCGCAAGTCCTATGGGCGCGTGCAGGCGCTGGTGGATGCCAATTTCCATGTCAACGAAAGGGAGATCGTCGGGCTGCTCGGCGACAACGGCGCCGGCAAGTCGACGCTGATCAAGGTGCTATCGGGCGCGGTTCCGCTGACCAGCGGCGACATCTTCATCCGAGGCAAGAAGGTGAATTTGCGCAGCACCAGCGACGCCATCGCCCACGGCATCGAGACGATCTACCAGGACTCCGCGCTGGTGACGCAGCTGTCGATCGCGCGCAACCTGTTCCTTGGACGCGAGCCGGTCAAGCCGCCGCGTTTCCTCAACCGCATGGACCAGGAGGCGATGAACGTGGTTGCCCGCGACCTGCTCAAGCAGGTCGGCATCTCGAAGAACATCCCGCCGACGACGCCGATCGGCTCGCTCTCCGGCGGCGAGCGGCAGGCGGTGGCGATTGCGCGCGCCATGCATTTCGACAGCGACCTCATCATCCTCGACGAGCCGACCAACAATCTCGGCGTCGCCGAAACGCAAGGCGTGCTGAGCTTCGTGCGCAGTGCCCGCGATTCCGGCCATTCCTGCATCTTCATCGCCCACAACATCCACCACGTCTTCCAGGTGGTCGACCGCATCGTCGTCATGCGCCGCGGCAAGGTGGTCGCCGACGATATAGACCCGAAGAAGACCAGCGTCGCCGAAGTCGAACGCGTCATCACCGGCATGTCCGACAAGGAGATCCATGACGCGCTGGTCGAGCGCACGCAACGGCCCGGCTGAGCAGCCGGGCCGGGCTTATCGTCGAGGCACTGGATCGCATCGCCACATGGTTGCGATATGAAGGCCACCGTTTCGGATATTGCCAGAAGCTGCGGCCTGTCGACCGCGACGGTCGACCGTGTGCTCAACAACCGGCCGGGAGCCAGTGCCGCCAACCGGCAGCGCGTAATGGAGGCGGCCAAGCAGCTCGGCTATCTGCCGGTCGTCGACCAGGTCGCGTTGCCCTCGCGGCCGGCACATCTCGAATTCTTCCTGCCGATCGGCAGCAATGCCTTCATGGCCGATCTGGCCAGGCACATCGAGGATTATGCGGCGCGCCTGCCGCTGGTTGCCTCCTGCCGCATCCACGAGCTCGCCGGCATTTCGCCGAGTGCCTTGCAGGCGGCCGTCGAAAACCTCTCGCTCAAGGCGAACGGCGTCGGTGTCATCGCCGTCGATCATCCGAGAACGCGCAACATCTTGCGCGAGATCGTCGAGGCCGGCATCCGTCTGGTCACGCTGGTGTCCGATGTTCCCGGCGCGCCCCGCTCGGCCTATGTCGGCATCGACAACAGGGTGGCCGGCCGTACGGCGGCGCTGCTGATGGGACGGTTCCTCGGCGGCCGCCAGGGCCATCTGGCGATGGTCGTCGGCTCACGCTCCTATCGCGGCCACGAGGAACGCGAGATGGGCTTTCGCTCCGTGCTCGGCGAAGAGTTTCCGAACCTGGCCGTCACCAGCGCCGTCGAGATCAACGACGAACCGGAGGTCAGCTATACCGCGACCATGAAGGCGCTGCACAACGAGCCGGAGTTGCTCGGCATCTACTGTGTCGGGGCCGGGCGCTCGGGCGTGGCGAAGGCGCTGCGCGAAGCCAGGCCGCACAAGAAGCCGGTGTTCATCTGCCATGATCTGACGCGTGAGACGCGCGGCTATCTCGTCGACGATCTGCTCGACGTCGTCATCGACCAGAATGCGCGGCTGATCGCCGAACAGTCGGTCATTCGCCTGCTCGGCTCGATCGCCTCATCGGCGCCCTATCTGACGCGTAAATTCATCGAGCCGCGCCTGATCTTCAAGGAAAATGTCCCGGTGCAGTGATGCCGCGCGTGGGCGATGGCGCTCGGGCCTTCATCGTTAAAATTCGGTTGATACCGCAAATCTGCACATCACCTATGCAACTTTTGTGGTTGCCGAATCATTGGGCAATCGATAATTTCGCAGGTGTCGGCCATCTACTCCTCCCAGATGCGATGCCGACGCTGAGTGCGGTACACCTCCTCCCGTGCCGTATTCGAAATCGAGCCCGCTGCCACCTCCTCCCGGCAGCGGGCTTTTTTTATTCCGGCTCCGGGATAGCGGCCGACGCTTGGGATCGTGACCAGCACCGGACACGACTGTTGATCCGCGGATCGATGAGCTTCGCTGCGATCGCCGCGACTTGTCGGGCGGAATCCTGTCACACTTGTCACTCTCACCGGTTCGCCGGCGGCCCTATCCTGCCTCACGACCAGCAAACAGCGCCGCGCAGGCATTGCTGCTGCGGAGGACCGGCAAGGGAGACGCGAGATGGCACATCGCAATGGGACGAGACATCACCCGGCGGCGCGGCCCGCAATCGAAACGCCACGGATCGTTTCGCCGCTTGCGAGACTATCTGGCCCTGAAAGACGTGATCAGGCCTTCCGCCATGCGGACGAACTGCGCGCTCGGGCCCTCGGCGCCGACGCTTTGCAGGCTGACGCGGGCGCCCTCGAGCAACAGCGACAGCGTGTCCGCAAGAAGCTCGGCCTGGCCGATGCCGGCATCGCGACACAGCGAGACCAGCCGCTCGCGCTGCGCTTCCTTGAGTTCCTTAATCACTTGCCTTGCCGGATGATCGGCCTCGCTCAGCTCGATGGCGGCGTTGGCCATGTCGCAACCGCGACGATCCGACATCAGGCAATCGGCCGCCATCCGGACCCAGGCGTGCAGCTGCGCCAGCTTGTCGCCCGGATTCTCGGCCTCGAACTTTTCCCACATCGCGTTGGCGCTGCAGGCGGTCGCCCGCAGACATTCGATGATCAGGTCGTCCTTGGACTCGAAATGCCGGTAGAGCGTCATCTTGTTGGTGCCGGCGGCCTCGGTGATGGCGTCGATGCCGACGCCGCGAATGCCATGCTTGTGAAACATGTCCCGTGCCGTCTCCAGGATCCTGTCCCGGGGGCGAACACGCTCCACAACACCGTCTGTCATCAAAACCTCCGTGATTGCGTTTCCGAAATTCCCTCGGTGCACCTCTTGACTAGGGTGTTACCGGTCTGTAACGTTAGAGATGTTACTTACCTGTAACACCCGCATTGCATCATGTCAAACTCGCAAGTGCCGGCCATCAGCCCCGCCCCGATCGGCAAGGGGACGAACCGCACCTCACGGCCTCGGCCGGCGAGCAAGAGAACACCCGATCCGCGGCTTGCCGCGGATCGCCAAAAACCAGGAGCCGCTTCGATGTCGCAGCGCAATGATCTGACGATCGATGAAGTCGTGAGGGATCCGATGATCCGCATGCTGATGAAGGCCGACCGCGTCGACCCGCGGTCTTTCGAGGCGATGCTGCGTGCGCTGGCTGATGAGCAGGCCGAACGCCGCAATGCGCCGCGCCGCCCTCTGCAAGATTTCGGCTTTCTCGAAGATTCCGGCTCAACGCGCAGCCGGCGGCTGTCCAGGGTAGCCAGGGCCTTTGGCCGGGCCAGAGCATCGGGCGAGGCGTGCATCTCATGGTAAACTTCTTCATCCATCGTCCGATCTTTGCGTCGGCGATCGCCATCATCATGGTGCTCGCCGGAGGGATTTGTTATTTCCTTCTGCCCGTCTCGCAATTTCCCGACATCACGCCGCCCCAGGTCGTGGTCAGCGCCCACTACCCGGGCGCCAGCGCGCAGGTCGTCGCCGACACGGTGACGACGCCGCTCGAACAGCAGATCAACGGCGTCCAGGGCATGACCTATATGTCGTCGTCGAGCTCCAATGACGGCTCCTCGACGATCACCATCACCTTCGACGTTGGCTACGACCTGAGCACGGCGGCCGTCGACGTCCAGAACCGCGTTTCGCAGGCGGCGTCCTCGTTGCCGGCCATCGTCAATCAGGGCGGCGTGACGATCAAGAAGCAGAACCCGAACTTCGTCCTGATCGTCGACCTCACCTCGCCGGACGGTTCCGTCAACCCGGTCGCGCTGAGCAATCTGGCCTATCTGCAGGTGGTCGATCCGCTGAAGCGCCTGCCCGGCGTCGGCGACGTCCAGATCTTCGGCGAGCGGCGCTATTCGATGCGCATCTGGCTCGATCCCGACAAGCTCGCCAATCTCGGCATTACTGCCGTCGACGTGCAGAACGCCGTCGCCGAGCAGAACGTCCAGGTGGCGGCCGGCAAGATCGGACAGTCGCCGGCTCCGGCCGGCACCGCCTTCGAGATGCAGGTCAACGCCGTCGGCAGGCTGAGCGATCCGAAGGAGTTCGGTGACATCGTCGTGCGGGCCAATACCGCGAACGGCTCGCTGGTCAGGCTGCGCGACGTTGCGCGCATCGAGCTCGGCGCGCTGCAATATTCTTCGTCGGCCTTCTTCGGCAAGGACCCGACGGTGGTGCTGGCGGTCTACCAGATGCCGGGCTCCAACGCGCTCGATCTGCAGCAGCGCGTCAAGGATAAGATGCAGGAGCTGTCGGCCCGCTTCCCGAAGGGCGTCAGCTACGCCATGCATTACGATACGACACGTTTCGTATCGGCGTCTATGCACGACGTGCTGATCACGCTCGGCGAAGCGCTGGTCCTGGTCGTCGCCGTGGTGTTCATCTTCCTGCAAAGCTGGCGCACCACGATCATCCCGACGATCGCAATTCCGGTGTCGCTGGTGGCGACGCTGGCCGTCATGCATATGCTTGGCTTCTCACTGAACATGCTCAGTCTGCTCGGCATGGTGCTGGCGATCGGCCTCGTCGTCGACGATGCCATCGTCGTCGTCGAGAATGTCGAACGCCAACTTGAGGCCGGCCTAAAACCGCTGGCTGCCACGCGCACGGCGATGGCCGAGGTCACCGGCCCGATCATCGCGACGACCGCCGTGCTGATGGCCGTGTTCGTGCCGGTCGCCTTCATTCCCGGCGTGTCCGGCCGGCTCTACAACCAGTTCGCCCTGACGGTGGCGATCTCCTTCGGCATCTCGGCCTTCGTCTCGCTGACGCTTACCCCGTCGCTCAGCGCCGCCTTCCTGCGCCACCGGCCGGAAACGCAGTTCGTGCTATTCCGCTGGTTCAACATGGGCTTCGAACGGCTGGCGCATGCCTATGCGAATGGTGTGCGCATTCTCATCCGCCTGCGCTGGATCATGCTCGGCGTGTTCGCGGCCGGACTTGTCGCGACCTATTTCGTCTGGCAGCGCCTGCCGTCGACCTTCCTTCCGGTCGAGGACCAGGGCTACTTCTTCGTCGTCATCCAGCTCCCCGACGGGGCCTCGCTGGAACGCACCGACGCGGTGGCGCAAAAGGCACGCGACATCCTGCAGAATACGCCCGGCGTCGATATCGTCGGCTCGATCAGCGGCTTGAACTTCCTGACCAGCGCCGCGCAGTCGAACTCGGCGGTCGAATTCGCCATCCTGAAGCCATGGGACGAACGCGGTCCCAACCAGAGCGCCTCGAAGCTCGTCGCCGACGTGCGCAACAAGCTGCTGCAAATTCCGGAGGCTTTTGCGCTGAGCTTCGACCCGCCGTCGATCCCGGGCATCGGCACCACCGGTGGCTTCGAGTTTCAGGTCGAGGACCTGACCGGCCGCGGCAGCGTGGCGCTCAACGATGCGACGCAAGCGGTGATTGCCGAGGCGCGCAAGCAGCCCGAGCTCAACCCGCAGCAATTGTTCTCGTCGTTCTCGACCTCGACGCCGCAGTTCAACTACGATCTCGATCGCGCCAAGGCGAAGCTGCTCGGGCTCAACCTGCCGGACGTCTTCAATACGCTGCAGATCTATCTCGGCTCGCTCTATGTGAACGATTTCAACTTGTTCGGCCGCACCTTCCGGGTGACGATCCAGGCCGACAAGGACTCTCGTGCGGGTCCGGCCGACATTTCGCGGCTCTATGTCCGCAATGCGTCGGGTGGCATGGTGCCGCTCAGCACGCTGGGCAAGCTTGTGCCCATCGTCGGTCCCGAGACCGTGCCGCACTACAACAACAATGCGTCGGCCCTGATCAATGGCGGCGCCGCGCCCGGCTTTTCGTCCGGCCAGGCGGTGGCGGCAATGGAGCGTGCCGCTGCCACGGCGTTGCCGAGAGATTTCGGCTACGAATGGACCGGCATCACTTATCAGGAGCTCAAGGCGGGATCGATCGCATCCGTCGTCTTTGGCCTCGCGATCGTCTTCGTCTTCCTGATTCTCGCCGCGCAATATGAGAGCTGGGCGATGCCGTTCATGGTGCTGCTGGCGGTGCCGCTCGCATTGTTCGGTGCGTTCGTCGTGCTGTGGCTGCGCGGCATGCAGATCGACGTCTATTCGCAGATCGGCTTCGTCATGCTGATCGGACTGGCGGCCAAGAACGCGATTCTGATCGTCGAGTTTGCCCGGCGCCGGCGCGAAGAAGGCCTCAGCATCGTCGATGCCGCGATGGAAGCGGCGCGGCTGCGGCTGCGACCGATCCTGATGACCGCCTTCGCCTTCATCCTCGGCGTGCTGCCGCTGATGTTCGCCACGGGTGCCGGTGCCGCAAGCCGGCAGTCGATCGGCACCACCGTCTTTGGCGGCATGGTCGCGGCGACGATCCTGTCGCTGGTGTTCGTGCCGGTCTTCTATGCGGTGATCGAGCAGCTGCGCGAGCGCCGCAGCGAGAGCGAACCGGTTTCCGAAGCGACCGAACAACCAACTGCCGAACCCGTATTCGAGCCATTGGCCGAAGCGGCTGAATAGGACTGGAGAATTGATCATGCGTAAATGGAAAATCGCGCTGGGAACGGCCGTCGCCCTTGGGGCGATTTCGGTGGCGAGCGTTCACCTGCTCGACATGGGCAGCCTCAGCCTCAACGCCGGCACAGCCGGGGCGGCGACACCCAAGCCGGAAGCCTTTGTCATGCCGGTGCCGGTGGTGAGCGTCGTCAAGAAGACGATCCCGATCTATCTCGACTATGCCGCCCGGGTGGAGCCGATCCGCAGCATCACGCTGCAGGCGCGCGTACCGGGCTATCTGCAGGAGCAGGTCGCTACAGACGGCAGCGACGTTGCAAAGGGCGACCTTCTCTACAAGATCGCCCCGGAGGATTTCCAGGCTGCCCTCGAGCAGGCGAAGGCGCTTATCCAGCGCGACACGGCAACACTCGACTATGCGCGCTCCAATCTCGGGCGCGGCAGCGAGCTCGCCAAGAGCGGCTATCTCGCCAAGGACGTGTTCGACCAGCGCACCAGCACCTTGCGCGAGGCTCAGGCCTCGCTCGCCGTAAACCAGGCCGCCTTGCGGACCGCCGAGCTCAATTTGAGCTATACCGAAATCCGTGCCCCGTTCGCGGGACGCATCGGACGCAGCCAAGCATCCGTCGGAACGCTGGTCAGCGTCGCCGGCACCGTGCTCAACTCGCTGGTGCAGCTCGATCCGATCTACGTCACCTTCAATCCGAGCGAAACCGACCTGACTCAGATCGAGGAGGCCCGGGCCGCGGGACCGATCAGTGTCGACGTCCTGCTTCCCGGTGAAACGGAACCGCGCCAGAAGGGCGATCTTACCTTCATAGACAACACGATCGATCGCTCGACCGGCACGATCACGGCACGGGCGACGATCGGCAACGGCAAGTTCACGCTGCTGCCCGGCCAATATGTCCGCGTCCGGCTGCACGTCAAAGAGCAGCCTGATGCGCTGATGGTGCCGCAGACGGCACTCGGCTCCGGCCAACTCGGCAAATACCTCTATGTCGTCGGCAAGGACAACACCGTCGACCAGCGCATCGTTTCGCTCGGACCGACCAATGGCGATCAGGTTGCCATCTTGAGCGGTGTGGCCGAAGGCGACCGGGTGATTACCGGCAATCTGCAGAAGATCGGCCCGGGAATGCCGATCTCGCCGCTGCCCGAGAAACCGGCCACCTGATAACCCCCATCAGGTCCGGTCCCGCGGCGCCCTCGGCTCCCACGCCAAGGGCGCCGTTTTTGCTGATAGTTTCGACGCGGTCGATTCAAGCCGTCGCGCGAACGGCGGCTCTGGCGACGATGGCAGCATAGAGGCGCTCTCTAGCTGCGAAAGCAGTTTGTGGATCAGCAAGCGAGACATCCATCCAGCCGACGGCTTGTCGCGGCTGCACGTATCACTCACGCGAAGGCCCGCTTCGACCCTGGATGGATGGACTGCTGGATTTAGCCGGCATAAGCCAGGTCAAATCTTGAGCCTGGCGCAACAGTTTCGCCGGTCAGGCCGCCTGCAGGATCTGGATTCCGTGCCGTCCGGTAAGCTCGATCACGCGGTTAATCATGTCAGCGGTCGGCGGGCCGGAGGGCGCGTCCTTGGATGCAGCCTCTTCGAAGAATGCGATCATCTCGTCGTCGACGATCGCCATGAACATAGCCGGCACGGGACCAGCATTGCGATAGCCATGGGGCGCGTTGCCCGGAATGGTGACGACATCACCGGGTTCCACCTCGTATTCTTGCGCGACACCATCGATCACTGTCCACATCGTGAGAGTGCCCTCGAGAATGCGGAAAATTTCCGCGGAAGGATGCGTGTGGGGCGGCGTGCCGCTTCCAGGAGGCACCGTGACGTCGATCACGTTGAGTGCCGTCCCAGCGAGCTTTGCCCGGACAGCGACCTGATCGCCCATTACCCAGAAGCTTTGAACCGAATCGGCCGGATGGACCGTTGCTTTGGTCTTATGCCAAGTCACTTGCTTTTTCCCTTTCGAACAGCGCCCTGCTGCGATTTTGCCGCATTGAGCAAGGCGCGAATTGCCCAGGCGGCTGCCTCTCCGGCCTCACGGCCGTTAAGACCCCAGTAGTCTTTCATCGTCTGCCAGGCAGTGGCGCTGAACAGGAGCTGGATCACGGCCTCAAGCTGGCGCGCCGCCTTCGGGTCCATTCCTTTAGCGACTTGCGAAAGGCTGCTCCGAAAGGCACGTTGCCGCTCACCATTGGCTTGCAGGCGCATCTCGCGCCCGGTAACGCTCGCATGCGAGGCCCTGACTACGCCTTCGATTGCGTCCAACGAAGCGAAAAGATCGGGAGGAAGATCGATCAGATCCTGCTCCCGCTCAGGCCAGAACCGCACTCCCAGCGAGGCATTGGTGCTGGCCCAAAAGGCTTCCAAAAGCGCTTCCTTCGTCGGGAAGTGGCGGAAGATCGTCCTTCGGTTCACGCCCGAAACCTCGGCAACCTCATCGAAGCCAAGGAGGCTGTACGGATTTTGCTCCAGGATCGTTCGAATGGACGCGAGGATCCGCTCGCGCGTGGCCTGCGCCTGCTCTGCCCGCAGCGGGCTCTCGTATTTCTGAGTCATCATTTGTGAATTCATGTCACTGCTAGTGACACAAAGCTTCCCAGTCGTCAATGGACATTGCGAAGGCTACGCACCAGTCCGTTTCGCGCTGCGAGAAGCCAGCTGACGCTCAGCGAGGGGAGCGGGAAGGCTGGCTGAGGCCGGAAGGCCGCCAATGTCATGCAGGGTCGAGAATCCAGAAATTACTCTTGTTAGATTGTCGACAATCTGCTTGTGTTGCTTTTGGTCTCCTGGAGCAGCCGGATGGCAACGCTGGATTTCAGTCCGATCGCGGATACGACACGCAGGGCCGAGATCGTGGCGCTGCTCCGGCGGGCGATCCTGACCGGCCAGCTGGAGCCGGGGCAGAAGCTCAACGAACTCAGGATTTCCGAGCAGATGCGGGTGAGCCGTGCGCCGCTGCGCGAGGCGATGCGCGAACTGGTGCAGGAAGGCATCCTGACCAGCATCCCCTACGCCGGAACCTTCGTCATTGATGTTACCGCCAAGGACATCGACGATGCCTATTCGCTCAACAAGGTGCTGGACGAGTTCGCCATCGCGCGGACCTGGCCGCTTCGCGACCAGCGGTTCTTCGACGAACTCGACCGGCGTCATGCGGCGGTGAAGCAGGCGACGCGCGAACTGGACACGACGCGGCAGATCGAAACGGCGCTGCAACTGCATGGCCTGATCCACGAATGGGCCGACAATTCGGTGCTGCTTGAAACGTGGCAACGGCTGACCAGCCGGCTGCAGATGTATTTCGCGCTGCACCAGCGGGCCCGCAACGAGCCTGTGCCTGCCGAAGATGCTCACGAGACCTATGTGCGGCTGCTCAAGGGCAACGACATGCCCGCTGCACAGCACCACGCCAAGGAGCACATCGATTTCGATTTCGAGGCATTGCTCGCCTATGCGCGCGGGCTGGAGCGACGCGGCCCAAATGACGCTAGTCGTGCAAGCCCGACCCGCGGCCGGCCCGAAACCGCCTGATGAGCCCGATAAGTTTGGCGGGCCACCCTTAATATCGCAGATAACGGACAGAAAACGTGCAGATCAAAACCATCAAGGCCTACCATGTCGTGCAGCCCTTCGTTGACGGGCCTTACCGCATGTCCAGGGGGCGCGTCGCCGATGCGTTCGACGCGGTGATCGTCGCGGTCACCGCCGACAGCGGGCTCACCGGCTGGGGCGAGATGGCGCCGCTTGGCAATTTCTATTCGCCGGCCTTCGCCGCCGGTGCTCGCGCCGGCGTCGTCGAGATCGCGCCGTATCTTGTCGGCCATGACCCGCGCGGGCTTGCCAGTATCAACAGGCTGATGGACACGGTGTTCAAGGGCCATCCCTACATCAAGTCGGCGCTCGACATGGCATGCTCGGATCTCGCGGCGCGCGCCGCCGACGTGCCGCTGGTCACCCTGCTTGGTGGGCGCGAAAGCGAGACGGCCGAACTCTACAAGGTCGTCACCCACGGCACGGTCGATGCGATGGCCGCACTTGCCAAGCGCATCGTCGACCAAGGGTTTCGCCGGCTTCAGGTCAAGGTCGGCGGCAACGTCCATGACGACATCGAACGCGTCACCGCCGTCGCCGCCGCGGTGCCGAAGGGCACCGTCATCTTCTGCGACGCCAATGCCGGCTGGACCTCTTACCAGGCGCGCCAATTCGCCGATGCGACGCGCACCATCGACTACACGTTCGAGCAGCCCTGCACGACGATCGACGAATGCATGTCGGTGCGCCGCTCGCTCGACAAGCCGATGGTGCTCGACGAATCCGTCGCCTCGTTGGACGATATGCTCGACATCCACCGCAAGGGCGCGGCCGACGGGCTGACGCTGAAGATCTCGCGCCTCGGCGGCGTTACCAAGACGCGCCAGATCCGCGACCTTGCCGTCGACCTGGGCTTCATGATCACCGTCGAGGACACTGGCGGCGCCGAGATCGACACATCGGCCATGGCGCATCTGTCGCTGTCGACGCCGGAGGAGCGCCGGCTGCACGCCATCGCCTTTCACGAATGGGTGACGGTGCGCACCGCATCCAACATGCCGCCGGTTTCGGGCAGCCGCATGGGCATTCCGGACGGGCCCGGACTCGGCATCGATGTCGTTCCCCACCTGCTCGGCGCGCCCTTCTTCGAGATCGGCAGCTGAGCGCAACAACGCTGCACCCCATTCAACCTGAAATTTGCCGCGTCCTTCTGACTGCAGAGGCACGGCCGCTAGATTGACCACTCATCCAATCGTCTTCGGCCGATTGCAGAGCGACAATGCCCAATTGCCGGTTGAAATATTTTTCATTTGCAAATAGAAATGTTCAAAACGCTGATTTGGACGCTGCGGCGCGTCCGGAACTGGAGGAAGCGACATGTCCCATCCGCAATTTGCAGCGGAACTTCTGCAGCGCGCTGAACAGCACGGGCCGATCACCATCGGGCTTGCCGGCGCCGGACAGATGGGCACCGACATCGTCGTCCAGGTCGCACTGATGCCGGGCATGCGGATCGGCGCCATTTCCGAAGTCAGGCCGCAGGCAGCGATCGACGCGGCGCTGCTCGCTGGCCACGACCGTTCCGACATCGTCCAGGCCGGCAATGCGGCGGCGATCGACCGCGCCATCGAGGTCGGCAAGATCGCGGTGACCGAAGATTTGCATGCGCTGGCGGCGGCCGGCCGCATCGACGTCATCATCGACGCGACGGGCAATCCCAACATCGGCACGCTGTTCGCGCTCGAAGTGATGAGGAACGGCAAGCACATCGTCATGCTCAATGTCGAGGCCGATATCACCATCGGCCGTTTCCTCAAGGACGAAGCGCGCAAGGCCGGCGTCGTCTATACGGGTGCGGCCGGCGACGAGCCGGCCTGCACGCTGGAGATCATCGGCTTTGCCAAAAGCCTCGGCTTCAACATCATCGCCGCCGGCAAGGGCAAGAACAATCCGCTGAAGATCGACGCCATGCCGGCCGACTACGAGAAGGAGGCGGCCGAGCGCAATATGAATGCGCGCATGCTGGTCGAATTCGTCGACGGGTCGAAGACGGCGATCGAGATGGTGGCGATCGCCAATGCGACCGGGCTGGTGCCCGACGTGCCGGGCATGCACGGCCCGACCGCGACGCTGGAGGAACTGGCCAGCGTGCTCTGCCCGCGCGAGGATGGCGGCGTGCTGCACCGCAAGGGCGTGGTCGACTATTCCATCGGCAAGGGCGTCGCGCCCGGCGTGTTCTGCATCATCGAGACCCGGCATCCGCGCGTGCTGGAGCGCATGATCGACCTCAAGGTTGGCAAGGGCCCCTACTTCACGATCTTCCGGCCCTATCATCTGACCAGCCTGGAAGTGCCGCTGTCGGCGGCGCGCGCGGTGGTCTACAAGCGCGCCGACATGGAGCCGCTCGACCATCCGGTCGCCGAGGCGGTGGCGGTTGCCAAGAGCGATCTTGGCGTTGGCCAGTCGCTCGGCATGATCGGCGAGAACGACTATCGCGGCTTCGCCATGACGTGGGACGATGCTCGCGCCCGCGGCGCCCTGCCGCTCGGCCTTGCCGAGCGCGCCAAGGTGGTCAAGCCGCTCAAGACCGGCGACTTCCTGACCTATGAAAATTGTGTACCCGACGATTCGATGGTGATAACCCAGATCCGCCGCCGTCTCGACCAATCGGACGGACGGTTCGCAACAAACGCAGCCTGACCCCGCCGGATCTCCGCTGATGGACGATGTCGTAATCGGGATCGACGCCTCGACCACGGCCGTGAAGGCGATTGCCTTCACCCGCGACGGCGAAGAGCTGTTCCAGGCGCGCAAGACCTACCCGCTTTCAAATCCGCAGCCCGGCCATTTCGAGCAGGACGCCGAACATTGGTGGGCCGCGCTGCTTGGCGCATTGAAGCAGGTCACCGAGGCGGTCGGCGCTGCGCGGGTGGCGGCGATCTGCATTGCACATCAGCGCGAGACCTTCACGCTAGTCGACAGCGCCGGCAAACCACTCATCCCTGCGATCCTGTGGCTGGACGAACGCGCCCGGCCTCAGGTTATCAGGCTTTCGGCCGAACTTGGCCGCGAGGCGATCCGCGACTGGAGCGGCAAGCCGCCGGACCCGACGCCGGCGCTGTATGCGATCGCCTGGCTTGCCGAACACCAGCCGCAGGTGCTGCACCAGGCAGCGGCGCTGGTCGACGTGCACGGCTTCTTCGTTCAGCGGCTGACCGGGCGATTGGTCACCAGCACCGCAAGTGCGGATCCGCTCGGGCTGCTCGACGTCGAGAAAGGCACTTGGCGTCCAGAGCTCGTTGCGGCGGCGGGGCTGCAGCTGGAGCAATTGCCCGAGCTGGTCGCGCCGGGCGCAATTTGCGGCGGGCTTTCCACAACCGCGGCGCAACTGACGGGCCTGAAGGCTGGCACGCCGGTTGTGGCAGGAGCCGGTGACGGGCAAGCTATGGGCCTTGGCATGGGCGTCTACGGCGAGGGCAAGAGCTATCTCTCGCTCGGCTCCGGCGTGGTCAGCGGCTGCTATTCCGGCAAGGTGAAAACCTCGGACGCCTTTCGAACGCTGGTCTCGCCGACCGGCTCCGGTTTCATGCTGGAGACCGTACTACGCTCGGGCATGCAGCTGGTCGACTGGATCGTCCGAACCACCGGCTCGCCGTCAGCCGCTGCGCTGGAGAAAGCTGCGCTGGATGTTGCCGCGGGCAGCGACGGCCTGCTCATCATGCCCTATTGGGCCGGCGTCATGAGCCCCTATTGGGACGGTGCGGCGCGCGGCGCCATTGTCGGCCTGTCGCTGGACCACCGGCCGGAGCATCTCTTCCGCGCTGTCCTGGAAGGCATCGCCTTCGAGCAGGCCGTTGCCACCGAGGCCATGGAAGCCCAGGCCGGCGGACCGGCGACGATGATTGCCGCCGGCGGCGGTACCAATTGCGCGCTGCTCATGCAGATCATGGCAAGCGTACTCGAGCGGCCGCTCTCGGTTTCGCCGGTCAACGAAGCCGCCGCGCTCGGCGCTGCCATGCTGGCGGCAGCGGCTGTCGGCTGGTTTGCCTCGCCGGAAGCCGCCGCGGAAGCGATGGCGGCAGCGCCGAACAGGCATGTCGACCCGGTCGGCGAGCTGATGTCCTTCTACCGCACGCGCAAAGCGATCTACCGCGGCCTCTATCACGCGACGCGCGATATCCACGCGCGGCTGGCTGAGGTTGGGCAAGTTTAGAGATTTGCTGGGTGAGGTTGGGCAAGTTTAGAGATTTTGAGAGGTCGGAGACCTTTTGGACCCAGCCTTTGAGATGTCGGCGGGACAGCACCCCCCTCTGGCCTGCCGGCCATCTCCCCCGCAAGTGGGGAGATTGAGCCTTCATCACCGTTTTCGCTAACCACAAGCGTTGCAGGATGAGCGACGGCATCGCAATTGCCGATCTCCCCCCTTGCGGGGGAGATGTCCGGCAGGACAGAGGGGGGTGGGACGGATCGCTACAGAGCGAAATTCTGCGCCGCTGTCTTTGAGCTCGGTTGCGACAGCCTCGATCTCTTTCAAATCTTCAGCGCAGCAATATCTACCGGCCCAGCAAGCCTTTCGCCGCGTCTTCGTCGGTGATCAGAACCGATACCTTGATGTTGGCGAGCGCCGCCCGCATCACCGCAACCTTCTCGCTGCCTCCCGACACCAGGATGATGCTCGGGATATCCGACAGATCCTGCAGCGGATAGGCGCAGACGCGGCGGTTGACCTCGTGGTCGACCGGCCGGCCCTCGGCGTCGATGAAATGACACAGAATATCGCCGACGGCACCGGCCGCCTGCAGTTCCTCGAGTTCGCTTGGCTTGATGAAGCCGTAATTGGCGATCGGGCTGTCGTTGGAAAACGAGCCGACGCTGAGCACAGCGATGTTTGCCCGGCGTGCACGGAAGACGACGTCCTGAACGCTGCGCTGGCTCATGAAAGCGTCGCGCTGCTCCGGCCTGTCGGCATAGACCGGCACCGGCAGCAGGAAGCACTCCGCACCGATCTTTTCGGCGAAATCCCAGGCGCTTTCGGTCGGATTGAGCGGCTGGGCATGGGTAAGGCCGCCGAGCATCGAAACGACCGTCGTCCTGGCGATCGGCCGTCGCGGCAATTCATTGATGGCGAATTTCAGTGTCCGCCCCCAGCCGAGTGCGATGACATCGCCGGCATTCACATGGTCGGCCAGGTAGGCGGCGGCGGCGTGGCCGATCATCAGCGGCGCGTTGCTTCGGTCGGCCGCCGACGGCACGACAACGGCCTGGCTGAGCCCGAACCGCTGCTTCAGGCTTTCCTCCAAAACCACGCATTCAACGACGCTGTCGCGGATGCGAAACTGGACGACACCCTCTTCGCGGGCGGCGGAGAGAATGCGATGCACCTTGATGCGGCCGACGCCGAGAATTTCGGAAATCCGCTCCTGTGTAAGACCCTCGACATAATAGTGCCAGGCGGCGCGGGCCTTGAGTTCGGCGTCTGGGAAGCGCGAGGCTCTTTCGTTCTCTACGATCGTCATCTGTTTGCCTTGCCGCAGCCGCCGGCTCTGCCCATGATATTCCAATCCGGCGACTTCGAAATGCCCAAGATTTCCGAGACCTTGCGTAAGGCAAACCGGCGGACAGCGCAAACCCGTCGTCGAATGAAGCGGCAGGCCTTGACAATTTTCCGACGAACAGTTTAGCTGAACAAAATTGCATACTAAAGATAAATTGTTCACAGGGAGGGGCCTGGGTGAACAAAGTGACCCGGTGATGCAGCGCCGGATTGCTGTGGAGGAGACAAAGTGGCTGTGAGCAACGACGCAAGCGAGTTGAAAGCAGGCTCTGGTGCGCAGGCTACGGCGGGCGCAAAGTTTTCGGCTGTCTTTGCCGGAACCATGGGTCCGCTGATCGGGCTGGTTCTGCTGTGCCTGGCGCTCTCGCTGACCACCGACACCTTCCTGACTGTCCGCAACATTCTCAATGTGCTCGACCAGGTCACCGTGCTCGGCATCATGGCGATCGGCATGACGCTGGTCATCCTGATCGGCGGCATCGACCTGTCCGTCGGCTCAGTGCTGGCGCTGGCTTCCATGGTGATGGGCTTCGTCGCCCATCCGGACTATCTCAATCTCGGCCTGCCGGCCGGCATCGCCGCAGCCCTCGTCGTCGCCGGCCTTTGCGGGCTGGTTTCGGGCCTGCTGGTGACGGTCACCAAGCTGCCGCCCTTCATCGCCACGTTGGCGATGATGTCGGTGGCGCGCGGCCTCGCCAACATGATCACCGACGGCTCGCAGATCGTCGGCTTTCCCGACTGGTTCACCAGCCTGTCGATCATCCGCCATTTCGGCTTCCTGTCGGTCACCGTCGGGCTGATGATCGTGCTTGCCGTCATTTTCGCGATCTTCCTGAACTACCGCGCCACCGGCCGTAGCCTCTACGCAATCGGCGGCAGTGCCGAAGTCGCCCGGCTGTCCGGCATACCGGTCAAGTCGCTGACAAATTGGGTCTATGCGATCTGCGCCGTGCTGGCCGGTCTCGCTGGCATCGTGCTTGCCGCGCGGCTCGATTCCGTCCAGCCGAGCTCCGGCCTCGGATACGAACTCGACACGATCGCGGCGGTGGTAATCGGCGGCGCCAGCCTGTCGGGCGGCGTCGGTTCGATAGGCGGCACAGCCATCGGCGTCCTCATCATTGGCGTGCTGCGCAACGGACTGAACCTGCTCGGCGTCTCGCCCTTCATCCAGCAAGTGGTTATCGGCGTGGTGATCGCGCTGGCGGTGGCCACCGACACCTGGCGCCGCAGGGCGCAATGAAGAATGGGGCGCAATGAAGAATTGGGCTCAATGAGATTCGCCCCGATATTCGGGCGAAAACGGATCGGTGATCCGAAACTGGGAGTTGTTCGGCCAAGGGGCGCCGCGATGCGCGGGCAGGACAGATTGAACATCAACGGAGGAATAACATGCTGACCAAACGTTCATTGCTGCTTGCCGCAGCGGCCGTCATCCCGCTGCTTGGCCTGTCCGACATGGCCTCGGCCAAGGAGGCCAAGAAGCTCGGCCTCGCCGTCGCCAATCTGCAGGCCGACTTCTTCAACCAGATAAAGCAGTCCGTCGAAGCCTACGGCAAGGAAAAGGGGATCGAGGTCGTTACCGTCGATGCCAAGGGCGATTCGGCGACCCAGGTCAGCCAGGTGCAGGACCTGATCACGCAGAACATCGATGCGCTGATCTACATTCCAGCCGGCGCCACCGCCGCCACCGTGCCGACCAAGACCGCCAAGGCTGCCGGCATCCCAGTCATCAATGTCGACCGCAACGCCGACGGCGCACCCGGCGATACCTTCATCGCCACCAACAGCGTGGCCTCGGCCAAGGCGGTTTGCGACTACATCGCCAAGCAGGCTGGCGGCAAGGGCGAGCTGATCATCATCCACGGCCAGAAGGGTACGACGCCCGAGGTCGATCGCTCGAAGGGCTGCGGCGAAGCGCTGAAGGGCTATCCCGACATCAAGGTTGTCGGCGAATTGTGGAGCGAAGGCTGGCACCAGGACGAAGGCTTCAAGCTGACGCAGGATTTGTTGCAGTCGCACCCCGACGTGTCGATCGTCATCGGCCAGGCCGATGCGCTGGCGCTCGGTGCGGCGCAGGCCGTCAAGGTCGCCAATCCCGGCCACAAGGTCTGGGTTGCCGGCTTCGACGGCGACGTGGCGGCGCTCAAGGCACTGAAGGACGGTGTCTTCGACGTGACCGCGACGCAGCAGACCCAGGGCATGGGCCGGCTTGCCGTCGACGCGGCAATCAAGCTGGTGGCCGGCGAGACCATTCCCGCCGAACAGCTGCAGGATGCGACGCTGACCACCAAGGACAATGTCGAGCAGTTCATCGCCAAGCATCCCTGATTGAGACCAGTCCGGCAGTCGACGAGCGCAACGATGTCCACCGATCCTCGCCACACGCACAGCCCCCATAACGGGCTCGTCGTCAGCGGCCTCTGCAAGAGCTACGGGCCGGTGCAGGTCCTGGCCGATGCGAGCTTCGAGGTGCGGCCGGGCGAGGTCGTGGCGCTGCTTGGCGAAAACGGCGCCGGCAAGTCGACTGTCTCGAACATCATCGCCGGGTCGACGAAACCCGATGCCGGCACCATCACCTGGCGGGGGAACGCTTATTCCCCCGCCAATCCTGCCGCGGCGATCGACGCCGGCATCGGCATGATCCACCAGGAGCTGAAGCTCTTGCCCGATCTGTCGGTCGCTGAAAACGTCTATGTCGGGCGCCTGCCGATGCGCGGCGGCCGCATCGATCGCGCGGCAATGAACGCACGGGCATCGGCCCAGTTGAAGCGCCTCGGCCTCGATGTCTCGCCCGAGCGCAAGGTGCGCACGCTGCGTATCGCCGCCCAGCAGCAGGTCGAGATCGCCAAGGCGCTGACGCTCAATGCCGAGCTGCTGATCTTCGACGAACCAACGGCGGCCCTTGGCGGCGAGGAAACGGAGCTCCTGTTCCAGCAGATCCGCAAGCTTAAGGCGGAAGGCATGTCCTTCATCTATATCAGCCACCGGCTGGACGAGATCGCCCAGATCGCCGACCGCGTGGTGGTGATGCGCGACGGGCGCATCGTCGCCCGGCACGAGCGCGCCGACATTCCTGTGCGCACTGTGGTCGAGCAAATGGTCGGCCGCAGTGTCGAGCGGATGTTCCCTACGGTATCGGCGCCGGGCAGCGACACGCTGCTCGAAGTCGAGAACCTGTCCTCGCCGGAACGCAGCTTTCAAAATGTCAGCTTTTCAGTGCGGGCCGGCGAAATCCTCGGCATTGCCGGGCTGATCGGCGCCGGCCGCACGGAGCTGGTGCGGGCGATCGCCGGTGCCGATCCGATCTCATCCGGCTCGGTGCGCGTCGCCGGCAAGCCGGTGCATCTCAATGGCCCGGCGGCGGCGATCAAGGCCGGCGTCGTGCTGGTACCGGAAGACCGCAAGGCACAAGGCGTGGTGCTCGACCAGACGATCGGCGAGAATCTGGCGATCGGCAATTTCGACCATGTCGCGCCGAACGGCTGGGTGTTTCCGAGGGCGGTGCAGAAATTCGCCGAGGCTGGCATTCGCAGGCTCGGCGTCAAGGGCCGGCCGAACCAGGCCGTCAGCAAGCTTTCAGGCGGCAACCAGCAGAAGGTGATCATCGCCAAATGGGTGTCGCGCCCGCCCAAGGTGTTCATCCTGGACGAGCCGACGCGCGGCATCGACGTCGGTGCCCGCGCCGCGATCTACGATGTCATCGCCGACCTTGCCCGTTCCGGCATGGCGGTGGTGGTGGTGAGCTCCGACCTCGAGGAAGTTCTCGGCCTGTCGCATCGCGTGCTGGTGCTGAGCCGCGGCCGGCAACGCGGCATTCTCGACCGCAGCGAAGCAAGCAATGTCGCCGTGATGGAACTCGCCACGAGCTAGGACGGCCCATCGAAACAAAGCGCAGCAGGTGGTATCCTCCCGGGCACCAGACCGCGCGGGGCGCCAGCAACAGAGAGTTGGCGCCCCTTTATTTCCGGAGGACGGCGGTTGGAGCAGAGGGACCGACGATGAAACTATTCGAACTTCATGGTGACGTGGCACTTGTGACAGGCGCCGGCAGCGGCATCGGGCAAGCGATCGCCATTGGGCTGGCCGAGGCCGGCGCCGACATAGCCTGCTTCGGCCACGCCTCGAAAGGCGGGCTGGAGGAGACCGCGCACCGGATAACGGCACTCGGCCGCAAAGCGCTGGTGCTGAACGGCACAGTGACTTCAGAGGCCGATCTCGCGGCTGCGATCGAGCGTACGGAGGCGGAACTCGGCGCGTTGACTATCGCCGTCAACAATGCCGGCGTCGCCGGAGCTGAGCCGGCAGAGACGCTGTCGCTGGAGAAATGGCAGAAGGTCTACGACGTTAATGTCAGCGGCGTGTTCCTGTCCTGCCAGGCCGAGGCCCGCGCCATGCTGGCTCGGCGCAAAGGCTCGATCATCAACATCGCGTCGATGTCGGGCTCGATCGTCAATCGCGGCCTGACCCAGGCGCATTACAATTCGTCGAAAGCCGCAGTGATCCACATGTCGAAGAGCCTCGCCATGGAATGGGCGGATCGCGGCCTGCGCGTCAATGTCGTCAGCCCCGGCTACACGCTGACGCCGATGAACAAGCGGCCGGAGGTCGCCGACCAGGTCAGGATCTTTGAGCGCGACACGCCGATGGGCCGCATGGCGGCGCCGGAAGAGATGGTCGGCCCGACCGTGTTCCTGGCCAGCCGCGCCGCGAGTTTCGTCACCGGCATCGACCTGATCGTCGATGGCGGCTTTGTCTGCTGGTAGGAGAAAAGATGCAGAAGCGATTCCAGGGAAAAACGGCGGTCATCACCGGCGCCAGCGGCGGCATCGGCGCGGCAATAGCCAGGCGCTTCGCGGCGGAAGGTGCCGCGGTCGTCGTCAGCGCCATCGACGCGCGCGTCGACGAGGTTGCCGCCGATCTGAAGGCTGCGGGCGCCAAGGTCGCATCGCTGCGCATGGACGTAACCAGGAAAGACGAGGTCGTCGCCCTCTATGACCTGGCCGAGCAGGAGTTCGGCCGCGTCGACATCTCCGTACAGAATGCCGGTGTCATCACCATCGCCAGGATCGAGGCGATGACCGAGGCCGAATGGGATAAGGTGATGGCGGTCAACACCAAGGGGGTGTTCCTGTGCTGCCAGGAGGCGATCGCGCGCATCCGCAAGCATGGCGATGGCGGCCGGCTGATCAACACCGCATCCGGCCAGGCGCGGCAGGGTTTTATCTACACGCCGCATTATGCGGCGTCGAAATTCGGCGTCGTCGGCATCACCCAGAGCCTGGCCAAGGAAGTGGCCAAGGAGAAGATCACCGTCAACGCGATCTGCCCCGGCATCATCGACACCGACATGTGGGCCTATAACGATGCCGCGTGGGGCAAGTTGATGGGCGATTACAAGCCCGGCGAGCTGATGGCCGAATGGGTGAAGAACATCCCGATGGGCCGCGCCGGCAGCGGCGAGGATGTCTCCGGCCTGGTCAGCTTTCTGGCCAGCGACGATGCGGCCTACATCACCGGCCAGACCATCAATGTCGATGGCGGCCTGATCATGTCGTGAGCGGCGCGGGTCAACCTACCATCGACCGGGATATGAAAGCCGCTTCGCTGCGTTCAGGCTGCTCGGCCCGCCCGTGCCAATCCATGTTCCACGAGTCGGTCGATGATTTCGGAATAGCTGACGCCGCTTGCCGCCATTGCCTTGGAATACATGCTGATATCGGTGAAGCCGGGGATGGTGTTGATTTCATTGACCAGGAACTGCATGTCCGGCGTCAGGAAAAAGTCGATGCGCGCCATCCCGTCACAGCCGACGGCTCTGAAAGCCCTTGCAGCCACATCCCGCATGCCTGCCTCGACCTCGGGCGGCAGTTCGGCCGGCACTTTTAGCACAGCGCCGTTCTCGTCGATGTATTTGGCATCGTAGCTGTAGAAATCGTGGCTTTCCGCCGGCACGATCTCGCCTGGCCGCGAGACGAACAGGTCGCCTGCCGGTTCCTCCAGCACGCTATATTCGATCTCGCGCCCACGAATGAATTCCTCGGCCAACAGCTTGCAATCGTGCCGGAAGGCTTCAGCAAGCGCTCCATCGAATTCCTGGCTGGCATGGACTTTTCTGACGCCTACAGACGATCCCTGACGCGCCGGTTTGATGAAGAACGGCAGGCCGAGTTCGCTTTCCAGCATGGCGAAGGCAGGCGCCGCACCTTCATGGATCGTCACTGAGCGCGCGATTGGCAGCCCCGCGGCTGCCAGGAGCCGTTTGCCGATGTCCTTGTCCAGCGCGGTTGCCGAACCCAGGATGCCGCAGCCGGCGAGCGGCACCCGAGCCACCTCCGCCACCCCCTGCACCGAGCCATCTTCGCCGTGGAGGCCGTGCAGGACCGGAAATAGGATGTCGATCTTTGGCAGATCATAGGGCGTGCCGTGGGCCGGGATCGCCATCATCCGCCCATGCCCGCCCGGAACCAGGCAAACTTCCATGCCGCCCGCAGGCTTTGCGAGCGTACCATCCTCAAAGCTGCTCAGCAGCCACTGTCCTTCGCGCGTGACGAAGATGGGGACGGCATCGAATTTGGCGGGCAGCAGCGCCCGCATGACATTGGTTGCTGAAAGCACCGAAACGTCATGTTCGGCGGAACGTCCGCCAAAGAGCACGGCAATTCGCAGTCTGTTCAAGGAAGAGGTCATGAAAGCCTCGGATATGATCTGATGTTGAAACGGTCAGAAGCCGACGGCGATACCGCGGTTCGCAAAGAAGTAAGGCGCTTTGGTCTGCTGCATTGTGTCGATATCCTGTCCTCGCGGCTCGCATACGGGATGACCGGCAACCTTGGCTTTTTTCAAACCCATCTACGGGTCCATGCAAAAAGACGGGCCGTGAAATTGGCACCGGGGTTCGTTGCGCGACGTGAACGTTGGTATATATAATTTCATCTCATGAAAGTGGCTCTGGTCGAGTTGCCGAGCCAACAGCCGAGATCATGGGACTTTGATGGTTTGCCCCTCAAGACCGGCGATCGATCCGTGGATGACTGCTTCGGCAGCAATCCTTCGGCGATCATGACGCGGCCGGTCCCGCCACATCTTCACCAATTTGGGCACCACCCCGTTTTGCGCCGGCATCCGCTTCGGCAGCATTGTGGCGCCTACGGCCTTGCGCAACGACCAGCTTTTCCAACACAATCAAAAAAAGACGCAAGAAGGGAACTAACGATAATTTCCACCAGAGCTTGACAGGAGAACAAGCATGTCACTTCGGAGCATGATTTCAAATTTCTCAATGGGAGCCTTAACACTTGCCGCCGCAAGTGCACTGACACCTTCGGCCTATGCGGCGGCGCCGGAATCCAACGACCCGATCAAGATCGCGCTGTTCGACTGGACCAGCGTCAATCTGAACGCCAAGATCCTCGGCGGCATCCTCGAAAAGCTCGGCTATACCGTCGAGTACCCGACCGCCGACTATCTCTCCAGCCTGACCACCGGCCTTACCAATGGCGACATCGATGTCGGCCTGGAATTCTGGGACACGACGGCCGGCGAGGCGATGAAGGCCTCGGACGCGACGGGCCAGACCGAACGCCTCGGCAAGCTCGGACCCAAGGCCAAGGAAGAATGGTGGTTTCCCGAATACATGAAAGAGAAATGCCCCGGCCTGCCGAACTGGGAGGCGCTGAAGGACCCAAAATGCGCGGAGGCCTTTTCGACGGCCGAAACGACACCGAAGGGGCGCTATCTCGGCGGCCCGGTGACATGGGAAGGTTTTGACGACGAACGCGTCGAGGCGCTGAAACTGCCCTTCACCGTCATCCATGCCGGCACCGATGCGGCGATGTTCGCCGAACTGGACTCGGCCTATCAGCGCAAGGCGCCGATCATGCTGTGGATCTATTCGCCGCATTGGGCGCCGGCCAAATACAAGGGCGAATGGGTCGAATTCCCCGACTATACGACAGAGTGCTACACCGACCCGAAATGGGGTGTGAACCCCGACGCGAAATATGACTGCGGCAAGCCGCATGGCGAGATCTGGAAATATTCCTGGGCCGGCATGAAGGACAAATGGCCGGTGGCCTACAAGGTCGCGAAAAACTACACGGTCGATACCGACGAGCTCAACAAGATGAGCGGCCAGATCGATCTCGAAGGCAAGACGCCGGAAGACGTCGCCGCCGCCTGGATCGCCGCCCACGAAGCCGACTGGAAAGCCTGGGCCGAGTGACCGTCTGACTGGAAATCCGACGACCCGGCCATTCGTGGCCGGGTCTCGATCCCGTGTTCCAGAAGGACGATCGCATGACCGATACGATTGAACAGGCGGCGAAAGCGGGCAACGATGCCCGCCCGATAAAGCTTGCCTGTCGCAATGTCTGGAAGCTGTTCGGGGCGGACGCAGCCAATTTCATCCGCCGGCGCGACGGCAAGGCCAGCACGGCGGACATCGCCGCCGCCGGACTGGTTGGCGCGGTGCGCGCCGTCGATCTCGAAATCCGCCAGGGCGAGATCTTCATCATCATGGGACTTTCGGGGTCAGGCAAGTCGACGCTGGTGCGCTGCATGTCGCGGCTGATCGAGCCGACCCACGGCAAGGTCGAGTTTGAAGGCAAGGACCTGCTCAAGATTTCCGATGCCGCGCTGATCGAGCTGCGACGCCATCGCATGGGCATGGTTTTCCAGAATTTTGCCTTGCTGCCGCATCTCAACGTACTGGAGAACATCGCCTTTCCCCTGGGCATCCAGGGGCAGGACCGGCCGACGCGCGAGAAGCGGGCCCGTGAAGTCATCGAGCTGGTCGGCTTGCGCGGCCGCGAGCATTTCTATCCGCGCGAGCTTTCCGGCGGCCAGCAGCAGCGAGTCGGCATCGCCCGCAGCCTCGCCACGAAGCCGGAAATCTGGTTCCTCGACGAGCCGTTCTCGGCCCTCGATCCGCTTATCCGCCGTGAGATGCAGGACGAGCTGATGCGGCTGCAGACCATGCTGCACAAGACCATCGTCTTCATCACCCATGATTTCGACGAGGCCATCCGGCTGGCCGATCGTATCGCCATCATGAAGGACGGCGAGGTCATCCAGATCGGCATGCCGGAAGAGCTGGTGGTCAACCCGGCGACCGACTATGTCGCCGAATTCACCCGCGACGTCGACCGCGCCAAGGTGATCTCGGCGCGCAGCCTGATGCGCGCCTGCGACGGCACTGAGTACGGCGGCACGGTCGCGCCGGATGCCAAGATATCAAGTTTTTCGGCAGATATTGTCTCTGCCGGCAAGCCCTTCGCGGTGGTCAACGGCACCGGCAAGCCGATCGGTGAAGTCACGCCGCAGGCGGTGATCGATCTTCTCGCAGGCATCGAGCGTCGTGGGGCCGGCGCATGACCGTCGCGGCAAGCGCCAGCGCAGCGAGGCCCCGGCCGGTTCAAACCTGGCTGGCGATCTGGGCCTGCGCGCTCGCCGCCGTGCTTATCGTCTTCCTGCTGCAGGAAAGCCTGCCCTGGGCGGTCAATTATCCGGCCGGCGCGATCGTTCCTGTCGCAGACTGGGTCGGTGCGCTGATGAACTGGGTGAAGTCGAACTTCTCCTGGCTGACCCGCTCGATCACCGCGGTGCTCGGCGTGCCGCTCGATTTCGCGCTCGGTCTTCTGGCCAAGAATTTCAAGATCGGCCATGGCGCGGATATGATCGTCTTGCCGCGCCTGTCCTGGGTCGGCGTCTGCGCTGCCGCCTATCTTGCCGGGCGCGCCGCCGGCGGCTGGAAGCTGGGCGCGCTGGTCGGCGGCTGTTTTCTCTACATCGCGCTGTTCGGGCAGTGGACCAGCGCCATGCTGACGCTGGGCCTGATCTCGATCGCCGTGCCGTTTTGCATTGTCGCCGGGCTGTTCGCCGGCATCTGGGCATGGCGCAAACCTTGGGCGGAGAGGCTGTTGATCTCCCCTGCCCTCGATCTGATGCAGACGATCCCGACCTTCGCCTATCTGATCCCGATGCTGCTTCTGTTCGGCAACAGCCCGGTCTCGGCAATGATCGCGACGGCAATTTTCGCGACGCCGCCAATGGTGCGGGCGACGATGCTCGGCCTGTCGCGGGTGCCGTCGGAGATCGACGATTTCAGCGAGATGGCCGGCTGCACGGCACGGCAGAAACTGTGGCGGGTGCTGTTGCCGTTGGCGCGGCCGACATTGATGGTCGGCGTCAATCAGGTCATCATGCTGGGGCTCAATATGGTGATCATCGCCTCGATGATCGGCGCCGGTGGGCTCGGCTATGACGTGCTTTTGGCGTTGCGCGCGCTCAAGGTCGGCGAGGCGATGGAAGCTGGCCTCGCGATCGTCGCACTGGCAATTGCCCTCGACCGGCTGAGTCAGGCGATCGCGCACAATTACGCCAAGGGCAATGTCCGCCATCAGGCCAGCACCAGCTTCTGGCGGCGCTATCCCAATCTGACGCTGGCCGTTGCCATCCTCGCCGTCACCACGCTGCTCGGCCTGTTTGTGCCGGCCTTCGCCGCGGTGCCGAAAGCGACCACCTTGACCACCGCGCCTTTGTGGCAGGCGGCGGTGAACTGGACCACCATCAACTTCTTCGACACGATCGAAGCGTTCCGCGTGGCGCTTATCCTCAATGTGCTCAACCCGGTGCGCGCCTTCTGCGAGGGCTTTCCGTGGCTGGGCGCGGTGTGTCTCCTCGGCCTTGCCGGCTACCAGCTCGTCGGCTTGCGCCTCGCCGCCCTGGTTGCGGCATTGACCGCGTTCTGCGCCGTCACCGGCCTTTGGGAAAAGACCATGGCGACGGTCTATTTGTGCGGCATCTCGGCCTTTATCGCCTGCCTGATCGGCATCCCGATCGGGCTCACGGCATCGCGCAGCGACCGCTTCGAAAAGATCGTCACGCCGGTCATCGACACGCTGCAGGTGCTGCCGTCGTTCTGCTTCATCATTCCAGTGGTGATGCTGTTCAGGGTCGGCGACGTCACCGCGATGATCGCCACCGTCGCCTTCGCCGTGGTGCCGGCCATCCGCTATACCAATCACGGTATCCGGCAGGTGCCGCCGGCGCTGATCGAGGCGGCGAAGGTTTCCGGCTGCACCAGGCGGCAGACCTTCTTTCGCGTGCAACTGCCGCTGGCGTTGCCCGAGATCATGCTCGGCGTCAACCAGACCATCCTGATGGCGCTGGCGATGATCATCATCTGCGCGATGGTCGGCACTCGCGATCTCGGCCAGGAGGTGTTCATCGCCCTGTCCAAGGCCGATTCCGGCCGCGGCATCGTCGCCGGCCTGGCCATCGCCTTCATCGGCATCGTCGCAGACCGGCTGTTCAACGCCTGGACGGCGAAGGCTCGGGCAAGGCTGGGATAGTCCGGAACAGGACGGCCTCAGGAAGCTGCCGCCAAGCGCGCCGGTAAACGGGGCACCGATCCCTACGCCTAAAGACATAGCCATTCGGGATTATTGCTCGTTTTTGCCTCACATCGTACGGCTGTCATGGGACGGGTAGGCTCAACAGGAGAGCGGATAATGTCTAAACGCGTTCCCTTTACTACCGGTGATCTAGCAGATCATCAGTGGGGTATCGATGACGCCCTCACAGGCGATCCAAATACGAATATCTTGACCGGCGATGCTGGCGGCAGCCTGCTCGATTTCTCAAGAGGCGGCAACGACACCTTTACGGAAACCGCACCGTCGACCTACACCTTCTACGGCGACGCGGCTCGGAGCTTGTTCAATTTTGCTCGGGGCGGTGACGATACCTTCACCACGGGGCTGTCATCCTCCACCACCACTGCCTTTGGTGACGCGGGCGACGACATGTCGGACCATGGCAGGGGCGGCAACGATACCTTCAACAGTGGAGTGGCAAGGCAGGTAGTCGATACCTTCTATGGTGACGCCGGCGGCAAGATGTTCGGCTATGCCCGGGGCGGGGATGACACTTTCCTGACCAGCACTGTACAAGGAGCTACCCACACCTTCTACGGTGATGCTGGCGGCGAAATGTCGGATCACAGCAAGGGCGGCAACGACACCTTCCAGGGCTCCAGGCAGGCCACGAACACCTTCTTCGGTGACTCCGGCAGCAACATGTCTGGCAACGCGCAGGGCGGCGACGACAACTATACGAGCCGGACCGACTCGCTCAACACTTTCTACGGCGATGCCGGCGGCGATATGTCGGGCAACAGCAAGGGCGGCAACGACACGTTCACGGGCGCCTTCTTTTCCACCAGCACTTTCTTCGGCGATGCCGGCGGTGACATGTCGGACCATGCTCAGGGCGGCGACGACCATTACACGGATCTGGGTGGGGCGATCCCGAACAAAACCCTCTTTGGCGACGCGGGCGGTGATCTTTCCGGTTTTGCCAAAGGCGGCAACGACAACTTCACGAGCGCTGGTGGATCCCTGATAAGTTTCTACGGTGACGCGGGCGCCAACATGTCCGACCACGCTCGCGGTGGCGACGACACGGCCGTGCTGCAAGGCACTCATAACTTAGGGTATGGCGATGCGGGCACGATACTCGGCAACGCTGTGGGCGGCAATGATTCCCTGACTGGCGGCGACAGGAGCTCCGGTCCGGATGTTCTAAGCGAGTTGTACGGTGACGCCCTCGCCATGTCTGGTTCCGCCCAGGGCGGCAACGACATTCTTACCGGGGGCAACAACAACGAAAGCGGCCAGGTCCGTAACTTCCTGTGCGGCGACGCCCTGCAAATGTCCGGTTCGGCCAAAGGTGGAAACGATACCCTGTACGCCGGGAGCGCGGCACCCGGCTGCACCGTCATCAACGACATGTGGGGTGACGGGCAACTGAGCGAACTGGCTCAGGGCGGCAGAGATCAATTCATATTCAAGGACGATGGTTCAATGACGGTCGGAACCCAAAACACCATCTACGACTTCAGCCAGACCCAAGGCGACACCATTGTGTTTAGTGGCGTGGAGGGCGTGCAATCGTTCGATGATCTCACAATTGCGCAAAGTGGAACCGACACCATCATTACCGCGGGAGTCGATCAAGTTACTCTCGCAAACTTTACGAACCCGCTGACGACGAGTGACTTTTTGTTCGTCTGAAAGCGAAGCTCTTATCGCATTCGAAGAGCGGGAATGCGTGAGAATTCGTTGTGCATCGTCGCGCGGCCGGTCGCCCCAATTCTGCTCGACCGGCCGATCGACAATCCAAGCCGCAGTTATGAATCAAGCGGCCAGGAATCTTTCGGTCAAACGAGCCCAGAGCGCTGCGCCGACGGTCAAATTGCCGTCGTTGAAATCATATTTCGAGCTGTGCAGGATGGCTGAATCCTCGCCGTTTCCGAGGCGCAGGAAGCAACCCGGTTGGTGTTCGAGGAAATAAGAAAAATCTTCGCTGCCAGGGATCAACGGGCAGACGGACACCTTGTCCTGGCCGACGAGTTCGACAGCGATGTCTGTCGCAAAGGACGTCTCGCGCTCGGAATTGACCACCACCGGGTAGCCGCGCTCGTAATCGATCTCGACCATTGCGCCATGCGCCTGCGCCACAAGTTCTGCGATGTTGCGGATACGCTGCTCAAGCGTGTCGCGGATCTCGGCCGAGAAGGAGCGGACGCTCAGCGTGATCTCGGCGTGTTCCGGGATGACGTTGGAGGCCGTGCCGCCGTGAATGGTGCCGACGGTAACGACAGCCGTCTCGATCGGGTTGACGTTGCGCGACACAACCGTCTGCAGGGTCATGATGATGTTGGCGGCAGCGACGATCGGGTCGACCGTCAGGTGCGGGCGCGAGGCGTGGCCGCCACGCCCGGCGATCCTGATGGTGACGGTATCGCTCGCCGCCATCAGCGGCCCGGCGCGCATCAGGAATGAACCCGCCGGCGCGCCCGGGTGGTTGTGCAGCCCGAATATCGCATCGCAGGGAAAGCGTTCGAACAGGCCGTCGGCGATCATCGCCTGCGCCCCGCTTCCCTTGCCGGCTTCCTCGGCCGGCTGGAAGATGAGGTTGACCGTGCCATTGAAGTGCCTTGTGCGCGCCAGGTATTCGGCCGCGCCGAGCAGCATCGTGGTGTGGCCGTCATGACCGCAGGCGTGCATCTTGCCGCTGGCCTGGCTAGCATAAGGGAGATTGGTCGCTTCGGTGATCGGCAGGGCGTCCATGTCGGCGCGGATGGCGATGCTGCGGCCGCTGCCCTGGCGCAAGCGACCGACGACCCCGAGGCCGCCGACATTGCGCGTCACCTCATAGCCCCAGCTTTCGAGCCGTTCGGCAACGTATGCAGCCGTCTCGTACTCCTGGAAGGAAAGCTCGGGATGCGCGTGCAGGTGCCGGCGAGCCGCCGCAAGCTCGGCAGCCTTGTCGGCGAAGTCGGAAATATCGGCGAACTGGTTGGAGGTCTTTGGCATGGGAGGTCCTTTGCCGGCCGAGCAGGTAATCGCGCCGGCTTTGCTTTAGATGAAACGGCTTAAGAAAGCCCGCGTGCGCGGGTGCCTGGGTTTGGCGAGAACCTCGTCCGGAGGCCCAGCCTCGATCACGTTACCGTCGTCCATGAACACCACCCGATCCGCCGCTTCGCGGGCGAAGCCGATCTCATGCGTGACCACGATCATGGTCAAGCCCTGCCTGGCGAGATCGCGCATGGTGGCGAGCACCTCGCCGACCAGCTCCGGATCGAGCGCCGACGTCGGCTCGTCGAAGAGCATCAGTTTCGGGCGGATGGCGAGCGCACGGGCGATGGCGACGCGCTGCTGCTGGCCGCCTGAAAGCTGGCGCGGATAGGCGTCGATCTTGTCGGCGAGACCGACACGGGTCAGCAGCTCGCGGGCGTAGCCGATCGCCTCCTTGCGGTTCTCCCGGTGAACGCCGACCGGAGCCTCGATGACGTTCTGCAGGGTCGTCATGTGCGGATAGAGATTGAACTGCTGGAACACCATGCCGATCTTGCGCCGCTGCGCGGCGATCGCGCGGTCGGAAAGCTTGTCGAGGCGGCCGTCGCGCAACCGGTAACCGATCTGCTCGCCGTCCACCTCGATCGACCCTTGGTCGATCGCCTCCAGATGATTGATGCATCGCAGGAAGGTTGATTTGCCGGAGCCCGACGGTCCGAGAATAACCACCACCTCGCCAGGCGCGACGTCCAGGTCGATGCCCTTCAGCACCTCGAGTGGGCCGAACGCCTTGTGAACGTTGCGCGCCCGCACCAGGGGCGTCTCATGCGCGCTCATTGGCAGCCTCCAGGGTGGCGGTCGCCGTCTTCTCGCGGGCGCCGCGGTCACCGCGGCTGTAGTGGCGTTCGATCGCGCCCTGCGCGACGTTGAGAACCGAGGTGATCAGCAGATACCAGAGCACTGCAACCATCAGCAGCGGAATGATTTCGAAGGTGCGGTTGTAGATCGACTGCACCGAGTAGAGCAGGTCGGCCATGGCGATGACGCTGACAAGCGACGTCGCCTTGATCATGCTGATCAGCTGATTGCCGGTCGGCGGCACGATCGAGCGCATCGCCTGTGGGATGATGATGCGCCGCAAGGCCCGCGCGCGCGTCATGCCGAAGGCTTCAGCCGTTTCGGCCTGCCCCTTGTCGACCGACAGCAGCCCACCACGGATGATCTCGGCCATGTAGGCGGCCTCGTTCAGCGCCAGACCAAGAACCGCGGCCGTCAAAGGCGTGATCAGGTCGTTGGTGTTCCAACTGGCGAAGCCGATGGAAATGCGCGGAAACAGCGTCGAAAGGTTGTACCACAAGATCAGTTGCACCAGCAGCGGTGTTCCCCGGAAGAACCAGATGAACAGGCCGGAGAGGAAGGATGCCAGCCTGTCCTTCGACATGCGCGCGATGGCGAGCAGCAGGCCGAGCGCGATACCCAGGATCATCGCCACGATCGTCAGGCCGAGCGTTACGGAAAGCCCCTGCATGACCGTCGGATCGAAGAAATACTGAGCGACGACCGGCCAGCCGAAATTCGGGTTGGCCGCAACGATATAGGCGAAGCTGGCCGCCACGGCGACGGTGAACGCCCAGAGCGCCAGCCGGACGATCGGAAACGGCCGGTGGGCTCGTTTGACATCGCGCAGCGCGTCGTCGGGACGTCGCGGCAGCCCGGCCGTGTAGGCAGCGGTCGCGTCGGTCATGGCAGCCTCTACTGGCCCTGGTTGATGCCGGGCGCGTCGATCATGTTCTTCTCGAGGCCCCATTTCTTCATGACCGCGGCGTAGGTGCCGTTCTTCATCAGGATCTTGAACGCGTCGAGCAGCACGCCGCCCAGCGGCGAGCCCTTCTTGACGACGGCGCCTTGATAGATGTCCTTGAAGCCGTTGGCCTGGCCGACCCCGGCGAGTTCCAGCTGGCCCTTCGCCTGCTCGACGAAATAGGTCAGCGGCGCCTGCGAGGAGAAAAATGCGTCGGAGCGTTTCGACCGGACGGCCAGTATCGAGCTCGGCTGGTCGGTGAATGATTGCACCTCGACGGCCGGCTTGCCGCCTTCGGTGCATTTCTGCGCCTGCTGCTTGATGACCTTTTCGGCCGAGCCACCCGACATGACGGCGATGCGCTTGCCGCAAGCGGTGTCGAGCGAGGTGATGCCTTGCGGGTTGCCCTTCTCGACGGCGAAGACGACGTATTCGCGCACCCAATCGATGAAGTCGTTGGATTTCTGGCGGTCGGGATAGTCGCCGACAGGCCCCATCGCGAACTGATAACGGCCGGCATTGATGCCGCTCAGCAACGCCGGCAGGCCGGCGACCGAGGCGTGATCGACCTCGACCCCGAGCAGCTGGCCGATGGCGTCGGAAATGTCCCTGGTTGCCCCGGTCAGTTCGGTGCCGGTGACGATCTCATAGGGCGGGAACGAACCGTTGTTGACGGCTGTGATCTTTCCCGCCGTGCGGATCTCTTCCGGCAGCCGGGCGCGCAAATCCTCGTTCACCGATTGCTTCTGGATATCCTGGGCAAAGCTGGCCTGCGCCAGCATGACGAGCGAGGCGAATATGAAGCTGATTTTCCTCATGGCACTCTCCTTCGTGTTCTTCGTTGTGCGTTGTCAGGCTGCGGTGGCCCGCGACTTGGTCTCAAAAGGAAACAAGGCTTCGGCAGAAATCCGTTCCGCCAGAATGCCTTGGGTATGTAGCTCGGTGACGAAATCCTCGATCATGCGTCGATTGGCGGCCAGGCCGCTGGTGTTCCATGACTGAGGCAGGTCGCGCCCCGCATGAAGCAGCTCCTCGAGGATCCAGGGCGAGGTGTCGGCATATTTTCGGCGCCTTGCCGTCCAGACGCGCTGGCTTTCGTCGATCAGCCTGGCGAGTTCGTGAGGCAGCCAGGGGTGTTCCCTGGCCAGGGCAGCCTTGACGGCGACCAGATGCATGCCCGGGACATAACCGACGTCGGCGAAATAGGCGCGTTCGGCCGCGCGAAAATCGCGCAGCACTTGCCGGAAGCCGGAAGCCGGGCCGAAAAAGCCGTCCGGCATGAAGGGCGTGAAAACAGCGTCGAGCTCGCCTTGCGCCAGCAGTTCCATCATCGGGCGTTCGCCTGGTGCTGCTTCGATGCGCCCCGGCCTGCCGAATCCGTCGAGGCGGTCGGCGATCGGGTGCTCGGATGTCAGCCTGCCGGCGAACCAATAGGCATCCTCGACGCCGACGCCTTCCCGGCGAAGCGCCGCCCGCGTCCATGTGTTGCCGGAATCACGCCAGCCGGTGACGCCGATGCGTTTGCCGGCAAGGTCGGAAAGCTGTTCCAGCGGGCTGGCCTCGACCGTGATGATGCAGCGATGGCGAAAGCCGCGCATGATGAAGCACGGTAGTCCAATCACCGTATCCCGGCCCGAAGCCATGGCCGACACATAACGGCTGAACGAGACCTCCGCCGCATCGTAGTTCGGATCGGTGCCGAGATCCGCGATCAGCGTGGCGACGCGGTCAACCTTCACCGACAGGCGGCTCGACGTGACGTCACCCAGCACCAAAGGGGTGAGGTAGTCCCAATCGCGGGTGGCTATAGTGATGGAGACGGGCATCGGCGTGAACTTCAAAGCTATGTTTGACCGGCGATTGGTAAATGTTTATTTTTGACCGATCAAATGTTATTATGTTACTGAACATTAGCTTTGACGGTCGCGGGTGCCGATGGATTTCGATGCAGGATGGTTCGCTGAACGCCTTGGCGACCGCACGATGCGCGGCATCGCGCGCGAGACCAGTGCGCTGATCAGAAGCGGCGCGCTGCCTGTCGGTGCAAAACTTCCGCCGGTGCGCGATCTGGCCTATGTGCTCGGCGTCAGCCCGGCGACTGTCTCGCAAGCGTGGAGCGAGCTGCGGCGCTACAAGATCATCGGCGGCCGCGGACGCAACGGCACCTGGATCATGGGCAACCGCTTTGCCGCCCGGCCGGAGCGCCACATGAGCGGCGGCAATTACGGTGCGGACGTTTTGAACCTGGCGATCGCGGAGCCCGATGTGCAGCTCTTGCCGCCGCTCGGCATCGCGCTGGCGCATGGCGCGCGCGCCGAAAAGCTCAACAGCTACGAGCGAGTGCGCATCCTGCCCGAGCTGGAGGCCGCAGTGCGCCCGTCATGGCCGTACGATCCCGGGGCGTTCCTGGCTACCAATGGCGGCTACAACGCCATCTACACCTTGCTGCATGCGCTGGTCCCACCGGGGGCGCCGGTGGCCATCGAGAACCCGACGGCGCTTCGCCTGCTCGACATCCTCGAAGATCTCGACGTGCCGATCATCCCGGTGGACTGCGACAGCGACGGCCCCTTGCCGGAGGCACTCGCCAACGCGCTGCGGCAGCGGCCCGTCGCGTTCCTGTTCCAGCCGCGCGTCCATTCGGTGACCGGCGCCTGCATGTCGTCGGCGCGGCTGGAAGTCATCGGCGACCTGCTCGCCGGCACCGACGTGCTGATTGTCGAAGATGACGGCGTCGGCGATATTGCCTCGGCGCCGCGCATTTCGCTGGGCCGGCGTTTTCCCGATCGCGTCGTCCATATCCTGTCCTATTCCAAGACCCATGGCCCGGACCTGCGGCTCGCCGTGCTGTCCGGATCCGCGACGATCGTCGAGCAGATCCAGTCCTATCGCAGCTTCAGCTCGGGATGGACCAGCCGTATCCTGCAGGCGGCCACCGCCTGGCTGCTGCAAGACCCGGCCACGGCTGCCCTCGTTGAGCAGGCGAAGGAGGTGTATCGTCACCGCCGCGAACGGCTCGCCGGCGAACTGGGGAAACGCGATGTCGCGATCGACGCCGGATATGGTCTCAGCGTCCTCATTCCGGTTGCTTCGGAACCCTACGCGATGGTCACGCTGGCCGCCCACGGCATCGCGGTCCATGCCGGAGCGAAGTTTTCGACCGGAAAAACGAACGCTGTCCGCGTCGCGACCAGCATCCTGGACGAGGAGCACCTCGAGCACGTCGCAAATTCCCTGGCGCTGGCAGCCGACCCGGCGCGGGAAGTTGTCTGAGGCAAGGCAATCGTCGTTCGGACTGCCTACTCCGCCGCCACGCCCTTCACCTCGAGATAGCTCTCCATCGAATCGTCCATCGCTTGCAGCCAGGGCGTATGGTGCAGCGGCGCCATCGTGCCGGTCATCAGTGAGCGATAGGAATGGTCGCGGAAGCCCATAATGTCTTCCGCCTTGTGGTGCTCCCATTCCATGAAGGTCTGATTGACCGCCTCGACGTCGAAGCCCGGATAGTCGGTCTGCTCCATCAGCTCCCTGGTGTAGTCGCCCTGGAACCAGATCATCTGCTCGGCGTCTTCCAGCGTTTCCTCGCGTGCCCGCCATTTCTGGCCGTGCTCGGCCATTGCTTCGGCCGAGGGCAGCTTGATGCGACCCATGATGACGTCGCGGGCGAACCAGGCCTGCGCGTCGAACATGTTGAAGGTGTAGAACTGGTCCTGCATGCCGATATAGGACAGCTTCGGGTTTTTCTCCCAGACGACGCCCTCGTAGAGCCCGTCCGGCCACATGCGGTTGGCGGTCTTCAGCTTCAGGTCTTCGGTCAGGAACGGGAAGGAATGGAGGTAGCCGGTGCACAGGATGATGGCGTCGACGTCTTTGGTGCTGCCGTCCTTGAAATGCGCCGTCTTGCCGACGACCTTCTGCAGCAGCGGCACTTCCTTCCAGTTCTCCGGCCATCTGAAGCCCATCGGCTTCGAGCGGTAGCTCGAGGTGATCGATCGGGCGCCGTATTTGTAGCATTGCGAGCCGATGTCCTCGGCCGAATAGGAGCGGCCGATGATCAAGATGTCCTTGCCCTTGAATTCCATCGCGTCGCGGAAATCGTGGCTGTGCAGGATGCGGCCGTTGAAGGTCGAGAAGCCCTCGAAATAGGGAACGTTGGGCACGGAGAAATGGCCCGAAGCGACGACGACATTGTCGAACTCTTCCGAGTACGTGACGTCGTTGGTGCGGTCATGCGCGGTGACGGTGAATTTTTTTGTCGTTTCGGAAAAGGTGACCATGCGCACCGGGCTGTTGAAGCGCACCCATTGGCGCACGCCGGATTTTTCGACACGGCCCTTGATGTAGTCCCACAGCACGGCGCGCGGCGGATAGGAGCCGATCGGCCGGCCGAAATGCTCCTCGAACGTATAGTCGGCGAATTCCAGGCATTCCTTCGGGCCGTTCGACCAGAGGTAACGGTACATCGAGCCGTGCACCGGGTCGCCGTGCTCGTCGAGGCCGGTGCGCCAGGTGTAGTTCCACAGGCCGCCCCAGTCGGACTGCTTTTCGAAGCAGACGATCTCGGGAATATCGGCGCCCTTGTCGGCAGCCGACTTGAAGGCCCTGAGCTGGGCCATGCCGGACGGCCCGGCTCCGATGACGGCAACACGATCTTTCATTGCGGGCCTCCCGATCTCATTTCCCTAACGAAACAAATTTCACTGACAGGACAGTAATTGCCCCTTCGATGCTGTCAACAGGGCTTGTCGCGAAACCCTCGTTTCACCACGCTGGATTTCCAAGCGAGGCCCGACCTCGGGAGAAATCCGGACCGCTGACAAGTCGCCACAAGTGGCTTGCCGTAGCAGTTGCGCTTCTGTATCGGCACCGAATATGTTCACCGTGAGTGAAATGAATCGGCAAGGTCCGGGGTGGCGAAATGGCGAGAAAAGCATCCAGTCTGAAGCATGATGCCGGCGCCGCGGCGGGCAGAGCCAAACCCGCCGCGATCGAGCCGCGCAAGATACGCGTGCCGCTCACCCAGAACCCGCACGCCATTCGCGACACCCGCGAAAAAGTGCTCGAGGTCGCGATCGGCCGCGAGGTGCGGGCATTCCGCAAGAAGCTCGGTATCACCGTCGCCGATCTGGCTGCCGCCACGGACATTTCGCTTGGCATGCTGTCGAAGATCGAGAACGGCATCACCTCGCCGTCACTGACCACGTTGCAGGCGCTGTCGCGGGCACTCGGTGTTCCCGTCACCGCCTTCTTCCGCCGCTTCGAGGAAGAGCGCAGCGCCGTCTTCGTCAAGGCCGGCGAAGGCCTCGACGTCGAGCGCCGCGGCACGCGCGCCGGCCACCAGTACAATCTGCTCGGCCATATCGGCTCCAACACCAGCGGCGTCGTCGTCGAACCCTATCTGATCACGCTGACCGAGGATTCCGACGTGTTCCCGACCTTCCAGCACGAGGGCATGGAATTCCTCTATATGCTCGAAGGCGAGGTGGTTTACCGGCACGGCAGCAATCTCTACCCGATGAAGCCCGGCGACAGCCTGTTCTTCGACGCCGACGCGCCACACGGGCCGGAAGTGCTGAGCGTCCTTCCGATGCGCTATTTGTCGATCATCTGCTATCCGCAGAGCGCGGGGTGAGTTGGCAATCTCCCCCTTGTGGGGGAGATGTCCGGCAGGACAGAGGGGGGCGCTGTCCCGCCGACATCTCGATCGGTCGCAAATTGCAGCCTCAGATTGTTCTAGGCTGGTCGTAATATGAACGAGGTTGGCGATCCTTCGCGCCCCCCTCTGCCCTGCCGGGCATCTCCCCCACGAGGGGGGAGATCGGCAGCTTCGGCGACGGCAGCAGTCAATCCGGCCCGAAACCCGGCGACGTCACACTCCCATCATCCAATTTCGACAGCCATTCGACCAGCGTCGTCCGGTAGCGCGTCAGGCCTTTGTAATTAGCGAGTTCGTCGGGGAGGTCGCGGATGACGCGGTGCAGGCGCCGAGCCCATTTCGGCTGCGTCACCAGCTCGTCCATCTTGATCAGGTAGCAGCGGATCGGGAAGACGATCGCATTCGAGCGCGGCAGCCGCCAGAAACTCTGCAGCTCGACGCGCAGATGCACCTTGTCGCCGACATTTTCCGGCGTCACCGTCGCGCGGTCCGGACCCCATTTGTGATAATTTTCCGGGCTGGTATCGAGGCGCGGATTGATGGTCATCGTCCAGTTCAGCCGCCGTGCCGGCTTGCCCTGCTGGATGTTGGTGAGGAACTTCAGCGCCCGGACGAATATGCCCTTCTCATGCGCCAGCGGCACCGGCGCGTGCCATTCGAAGAAGTTCATGCCGATGTCGAAATCGAGCGACCAGTCGGCCTGGGTGGTGACCATGCCGGCATCCATCCACAGATTGCCGTCGCGCTGGTCGAGGATGCAAAAATCACCCTGGCTCTGCCGGGTGATGTATTCCATCGGCCCATAGGGCAGCGTCGAGACGTCGCCGAAGGTGAAGCTGTCGTCGATGCCGAGCGGCCGGTTGATCCAGCGCCAGCGATCGCCGTCGCGGATCAGCGTGAAATGCTCGGGATAGCCCAGCGCCTGCTGCTCCATCAGCAATTCGAGCAGGTCCCAGCCGGCCAGCGTCATGTGCGGCAGCGACTGGCAGCGCAGCGGGTCCTCGACGAGCACCAAAGCGCGGTCCTGCATTTCGGCGACATAGTGCTCGTCGACGTCGATCAAATTCTCCAGCACGCTGCCCTTCGGCCCGACGACATGCGGCTCGATGTTGACCGCATACATGTAGCTGTCCTCGTGGAACGGGAACGGGAACCGCCTGATGTGCTCGGGGCTGTTCCTGAAGGTGAAGTCGTCGCGGAAGGTTTCCTTGCGAAAGGTAATGCCCAAGCTCGCCTCCTATCTTTCCAGCACCAGCGACCTGCCCTCGAAGCGCGACACGCAGGGCATGATCTTGCAGCCCGAACGGTGGTCTTCCTCGCTCAGCCAGTGATCGTTGTGGATGAATTTGCCGTCATGCGACATGACGTTGGTCTCGCATTGGCCGCAGACGCCGCCGCGGCACAGATAGGGCGGATCGACGCCGGCCGCCTCGATCGCCTCGAGCAGGCTCTGCTGCTCGTCGACACAGATGGTCTTGCCGCTGAGCGCCAGCGTCACGTCGAAAGGGGCGCCGGGCTGCGGCGCCGCGAAATGCTCGAAATGCACGGTCTCGGGAGGCCAGCCGAGAGCGGCGGCACGCTCGCGCACCCAGCCGATCATGCCGGACGGGCCGCAGACGTAGAGATGCGTGCCGAGCGGCTGCGACGACAACAGCCGGTCGAGATCGACGCGCTCGTCGCGGTCGTCGTGATAGAGTCTGACCCGGCGGTCGTAGCGCTCCCTCAGCAGGTCGGCATAGGTGCCGAGCGAGGCGGTGCGGCAGGTGTAATGCAATTCGAAATTGCCGCCTTCCGCCGCCAGCTGCGCGGTCTGCGCCATGAACGGGGTGATGCCGATGCCGCCGGCCAGCATCAGATGCTTCCTGGCGCGCAGATCGAGCGAGAACAGGTTGACGGGATAGCTGACCACCATCTCCGTGCCCGGCCTGACCTGCCTGTGCATGAACAGCGAGCCGCCGCGGCCGGCGTCGTCGCGGCGAACCGAGATGGTGTATTCGCGGGTGTCGAGCGGCGAGCCCATCAGCGAATAGGGATTGAGCCTGGTGCGCTCGCCATCGCGCATCTCGACGACGACATGGGCGCCGCCGGAAAAGGTCGGCAAAAGCTCGCCGTCGCGCCTGCGGAAATGAAAGCGCGTGACCAGTTCGTTGACCGGGACGACATCGCTGACAACGACATCGAGCTTGGTGGTGCCGGTGCTCATCGAAAGACCTCCTCGATCGGAGGAATTTCGCTGCGATCCTCGGCGTTGATGCAGACGCCCTGGAAGGCGGCGAGCCGCCGCGAATAGTGGTCGCGCACCAGAAGCAAGAGGCCGCAATGCGAACAGGTCGCCGGCTGCGTCGTCACGTTCTCGGTGATGCCCTTGCAATGGACGCACTGCATGCGGCGCGCCAGCGAGCCGCGATGCTCGGTCTGGATCGAGGTGTGGTCGATGCCGGCTTCGAGCGCCGCCTGCATGGCCTGGCCGATCAGCCCTTCGGTGCCGGCAAGATAGAGCCTGAGGCCCATATGCGCATTGGCCAGCGTCTGCTTCAGCCGCGGCAAAGCGCTGGCGAAGGAATGGCCGAGGTAGAACTGCGCCGGCTTCAGCGCTTCGAGCATATCGGCATATTTGCCGTCGCGGCCGGGAATGAAGATGATGTGGGCGCCGCCGAAGAAATCCGCCGGTGCCTTGGCGGCCAGATCGGCGATCGCCAGCGCTCCCTCTGCATCCGCTATGAAAAGATGATGCTTGCCGGGCTGCGGAGACAGGGTCCCATAGACCGGCCGGCTGATGATGCTTTTCGCTGCCATACCCGCAGTATGCCTCAGCCTTTCGCCGTGCGCTTGGTCTTCTTCGGATCGTCGAAGGGAAGCGGCTCGGCGGTTGCGCTGATGGAGCCGCTCTTGTTGCGGATCTCGAGCCTGGTGCCCTGCACCGCGCAGTCGACGTCGAGCCGGGCAATGCCCATCGATTTTTTTACCAGCGGCGAATACATGGCGCAGGTCACCACGCCGACCTTTTTGCCGCCGCGGTAGACCGGTGCGCCCTCGTCGGCCGGCTCCCTGCCTTCGAGCAGCACGCCGTAGATCTTGAAACGCTCCTTGCCCTTGAGGCGGTAGTGCTCCTCGGCGCCGCGAAAGCCCGTCTTGCCGGGGCTGACGGTGAAGTCGAGACCAAGCTCCCACAGCGTGTCGCCGGGACCCTCGTTCTCGAACGGGTATTTCTGCGAATTGTCGTAGGGGTAAAACAGCAGGTAGCTCTCGACGCGCAGCATGTCGAGCGTGGTGAAGCGGCACGGGATGATGCCGGCGCTCTTGCCCTCGTCGAGGATCCTGTCCCAGATCGTGCCGGCGTCCTGGCCACGGCAGAAGATCTCGTAGCCGCGCTCGCCAGTATAGCCGGTGCGCGAGATCATCACCGGGAAGCCGAACAGCTGCGTCTGCATGTGATGGAAATAATTGAGGTCGCGAATGCCGGGCACATTCTTTGCCAGATAGTCGATCGCCGTCGGGCCTTGCAGCGAAAGGTCGTGCAGATTGTCGTCGAAGCGCAGCGACACGTCGCGACCGACCGAAGCGCGCTGCAGCTCTTCATGGCCGGTGCCCGAGCCATGCACGACCATCCAGGAATTCGGGCCGGTGCGGTAGAGGATGCAGTCGTCGGTGAACTTGCCGGCCTCGTTGAGCATGCAAGCATAGGCCGACTTGCCGGGATAGATCTTTTCGACGTCGCGCGTCGTCGCCAGGTCGATCAGATGAGAGGCGTGCGGCCCGGTGATGTGGACCTTCTTCAAACCGGACACGTCCATCAGGCCGGCCCTGGTGCGGATGGCGATATACTCTTCGTCGGCGTCCTTGTCGTAGGTCCAGGCGGTGCCCATGCCGCTCCAGTCCTCGAGCTTCGAGCCGAGCGCGCGATGGCGGTCCGCAAGCGTCGAAAATCTCCAGGATGCCGTCATCCGCTGGTCCTCCGTTCGAAAGAACTTTTTGCTTTCCCCTGCTCTCTGCACACAGGCGGGAGCGTTGCCCGAATATTGATCGCAAACGCCGGGAGCCTGCAATACCCGTAAGCAAATAATTTCATTGTCAGGCAAATCCGGCGGACCAAACAAACAGTTAACGCCGCGTAAAATCGTCTTGACAATTCCAGAATTCGGCCGGATTTTATGAAAAAAATTTCACTCTCTTGAAAGAGGGCAATGACCGGCCAATCCGGACCGGGCGTTGAAAAAGGGGAAAGCCGATGTCCGACCTGCAACAGCGCGTGGAAGCGTTGTACCGTTCCGACGTGCGTGGATCCATGCTCCTGATCGTCTGCCTGTGGGCGACGATCCTCTTTGTCCTGTTCATGACATGGCCATACATCCCCGACGCCGGCATCAAGCTCGTCGTCGCGGTCGCCGCCGCCGCCGTGCTGATCTTCAACACGGCCGCGATCCTGGCGATGGTCAACCACTACAAGGAAGACAAGGACTTCATCTACGGTCTCGACATCAAGAATGCCGACGCCTACCGCAACCGCAAGTCCTGAGGGGAGACGCATGGCCCGCTATACACCGCCCGAACAGAGCAAGGCCGGACAGGTTTTCGATATCGCCGTCGTCGTGGTCGCGATTTTCGTCGCACTGTGGCTGCCGCTGAAACTAGGGCTGGCAGGGGCGGCAAAATCCATCGACGCGCTCGACGCCAAGACGTGGGAAGCGCTCGGACAAAACCCGACCATGGCCTCGATCTGGGAAAAGCTCGGCTACACGCCGGAAACCGCGCACGACATCATCCAGAACCGGTTCCACTACATCATCGACTGGCCGACGCTGATCATCATGGCCGCGGTGCTGATCGGCTATTTCATCTTTCTGTTCCGCGCATCGGACCGCGAATACCGCGACGTCATCGACGAAAAGTTCGGCGACAAATAGATAGGGAAGCATCGTCATGTGGGTGGCACTCTCTTACGCATGCTGGGGCATCTCGATCGTGCTCGCGCTGTGGATGCTCTACGACTGGTTCAAGATCGACACGACCTATTCCGAAGAGATGCTGACCTCGTCCAGGGAAGGCGAACTTGAAGCCGTGTCCGAAAAACACCGGATCTGAGTGGGGGATTGAACGATGACGATCACGGCTGAACCAGCGGTGCAAGTGCAAGGCGACAGGGTTTCGCTGCTCAGGGTGCTCGGCCCCGCCCATGTCTGGGCGCTCGGTGTCGGCATCGTTCTGGTCGGCGAATTCACCGGCTGGAATTTCGCGGCGGACAAGGGTGGCGCGCTGGCGGCGCTGATCGTCTGCTGGATCGTTGGCCTGCTCTACACCTCGGTCGCGATGATCGATTCCGAAGTCACCTCGACGGTTGCTGCCGCCGGCGGCCAATATGCGCAGGCCAAGCACATTGTCGGGCCGCTGATGGCCTTCAACGTCGCGCTGTTCCTGGTCTTTGCCTACACCATGCTCGAAGTGTCGGACGCGATCCTGCTCGGCGACACGATCGTCGCCAAGGCCGGCGTCGAGGGCCTCAACCACAATTCCTTCATCGCCGCGACCATCGTCGTGCTGGCATGGCTGAACTATCGCGGCGTGCTGATGACGCTCAACGTCAACTTCGTCATCACCGCCATCGCCTATGTCTCGATCGTCATCCTGTTCTTCTCGGTCAGCCCGTGGACGCAAGGCGCCGTGCTGAAGCTGAACGAACTGGTCACCCCCGGCAACGCCCTGCCCTATGGCTGGATCGGCGTCATCGCCGCCTTCCAGTTCGGCATCTGGTATTATCTCGGCATAGAGGGAACCACGCAGGCGGCCGAGGAAGTGCGCTCGCCGGCGCGCTCGCTGCCCTATGGCACGATGGCCGGCATGATCACGCTTTTGATCGCCGCCGCCATGACCTGGTATGTCTGCGCCTCGCTGATGCCCTGGGAATATCTCGGCATCACCTACTATCCGCTGTGGGACGCAGGCAAACTGACCGGCAGTGCGCTGCTGGAAAACCTGCTGTTCACCGCGACGCTGCTTGCGGCGCTCGCCTCCGCCAATGGCTGCATCAACGACGCCGCGCGCGCCTGGTTCTCGCTCGGCCGCGACCGCTATCTGCCGACCTGGTTCTCGGCGGTGCATCCGAAATACCGCACGCCCTATCGCTCGATCCTGTTCCTGCTGCCGATCGCGCTCGCCTTCGCCTTCATCGCCGACCTCAACCAGGCGATCACCTTCTCGATCCTGTCGGGCGTGCTGCAATACACCTTCATGAGCATCAACATCATCATGTTCAGGAAGAAGTGGCCGCTCGGCTCGATCCGCCGCGGCTACACCCATCCCTTCCATCCGCTGCCGGCGATCGTCTTGTTCTGCCTTTGCGTGGTCACCTTCTTTGCGATCTTCCTCGGCTTCGGCTCGCAGCTGATCGCCATGGTCGCTTTCTACTTCCTGATCTCGCTGTGGTTCCACTTCTACCGCTACAAATTCGTGCGCCGCGGTGCCCAGTTCACCATGCCGTGGCCGAAGCCGCAGGGCTACTGACGGCGCGCCCGTTCTGGGCGGGCATTTGCGTGACGAGGTGCGTTAGGTGATCTCAGCATTGCTCGCCGGGGCGGTTGCCCTGGCTCTCGTCCTCCACATAACCTGGCTTGCGCGGGCCAGCCACGCCAAGGCTTCGACCGCGCTTGCCGCCGAGGAGGCGGTGCTCCGCGAAATCATTCCCGACGTGGCCAATATCTCGGACGGCACTGCCGGCGTCGTCACCTTCGCCGGCTCGTGGAACGGCCGGCAGGTGCAGGTGCGGACCATCGTCGACACGCTGGCGATCAGGAAGCTGCCGGCGCGCTGGCTGAGCGTTTCGATCACCGAAAAGGTCGCGATACCAGGCACTTTCGACATGATGATGCGGCCGGGATCGCCGACGACTTTTTCCAATTTCGATCATCTCGACCATACGCTGCCGAAGGCGGCTGAATTTCCGGCCGAGGCGGTGCTGCGAAGCGACCGCAAGGGCGTGCGCTTCCCCGAGGCCCTCATCGCCGGCCACCTCGACATCTTTGCCGAGGGGCGCGCCAAGGAATTGCTGATCACACCGAACGGCGTGCGCATCGTCTGGCTTCTGGCCGAGGCCGAGCGGGCGCGCTACGGCGTATTCCGGCAAGCCGAATTCGGCACGGTCAGGCTCGATCCGGTGCTGATCGAGAGGCTGCTGTCGTCGGCTTCGGCGCTGCGCGATGCCATCAATCAAAGCGAACGGCAAGCGGCATGAGCAGCCAAGGCACCACCTCCCTCGCACCACCGAGCCCCTATCTCGTTCTCGGCGCCGCGATCGTCTTGCCGGCAAGCGGGCATGTCGTGCTCGGCGTGCCGGTGCGCGGCCTGCAATTTCTGTTCTTCATGGTGATCCTCGCCTGGGTCACCGCCAAGATCGCGCCGCCCGACGCCAGCTTCGTCGGGCGCCATGCCGGCGGCTTCCTGATCTATGCCCTGTCGATCCTGGATGCCTACAAGATCGCCCGTATCCGCTATGCCAAATGGGTTCACAATGGCGGCGCGCGCGGCGATAGTGCGGCCGGCGGCGCCTCAGCCGATATATAACGACAGGAAAATTTTTTTCATACCAATTGAATTCCCCGGACTCATTCGATACATCTCGGAGGGAACAAACTCGCGGAGCCTGACATGTGCGGAATCGTCGGACTGTTTTTGAAGGACAAGTCGCTCGAGCCCCAGCTTGGCGCGATGCTGTCGGAGATGCTGATCTCGCTCAGCGATCGCGGTCCCGATAGCGCCGGCATCGCCATCTATGGCGCCCCCTCCAGTGAAGCCAAGATCACCATCCAGTCGGCCAAGCCGGAGCGCGATTTCCGCGGCCTCGACGCCGAACTAGCCAAGGCAATCGGCGCGCCGGTGAGCATTGCTGCGAAGTCGACGCATGCGGTAGTCAGGACGACGCCTGCCAAGATCGACCAGGCGCGTGAGGCGATCCAGGCACTGCGCCCCGACATCCGCATCATGGGTGCCGGCGACGTCGTCGAGATCTACAAGGAAGTCGGCTTGCCGGAAGCGGTCGTCGACCGTTTCGGCGTCCGCGAGATGACCGGCACCCACGGCATCGGCCATACCCGCATGGCGACCGAATCGGCGGTGACGACGATGGGCGCGCATCCGTTCTCGACCGGCGCCGACCAGTGCCTGGTGCACAATGGCTCGCTGTCCAACCACAACAATGTCCGCCGCGAGCTGATCCGCGAAGGCATGACATTCGAGACCGAGAACGATACCGAGGTCGCTGCCGCCTATCTCTCCTCGCAAATGGCGCATGGCAAGAACCTCGGCGAGGCGCTGGAAGGCACGCTGAGCGACCTCGACGGCTTCTTCACCTTCGTCGTCGGCACCAAGAACGGTTTTGGCGTGGTGCGCGATCCGATCGCCTGCAAGCCTGCCGTAATGGCCGAAACCGACCAGTATGTCGCCTTCGGCTCGGAATATCGTGCGCTCACCAAACTGCCCGGCATAGACAATGCGAAGGTCTGGGAACCCGAGCCCGCAACCGTCTATTTCTGGGAGCATTGAACCAATGCCGGCAATCAACCTCTCCAAGGCGGGTCGCGAACAGAGCCATGCGTCACGGGTCTTCGACCTGGCCGAAATGTCGCTGCGCGAGCTCAACCAGGCGCTGCACGATCTGGCGCCCGGTTCGAACGAAACCGCATGGGAAGTACTGCACCCGCGAGGCAGCCATTCGGTCGCCGTCGGCGTCGACCAGCCGGTCGCCATCGATGTGCGCGGCAGCGTCGGCTATTATTGCGGCGGCATGAACGACGGCGGCACCATCACCGTGCATGGCTCGGCCGGACCCGGCGTCGGCGAGAACATGATGTCCGGCCAGATCGTCGTCAAAGGCGACGCCAGCCAGTATGCCGGCGCCACCGGCCGCGGCGGGCTGCTGGTCATCGAAGGCAACGCGTCGTCGCGCTGCGGCATCTCGATGAAAGGCATCGACATCGTCGTCCATGGCAATATCGGCCACATGTCGGCCTTCATGGCGCAGTCCGGCAATCTCGTGGTGCTGGGCGATGCCGGCGATGCGCTCGGCGATTCCATCTACGAGGCGCGGCTTTTCGTGCGCGGCAAGGTCGAAAGCCTCGGCGCCGACTGCATCGCCAAGGAGATGCGGCCCGAGCATCTCGAATTGCTGCAAAACCTGCTCGACCGCGCCGGCGTGACCGGCGTCAAGGCGGCGGAGTTCAAGCGTTATGGCTCGGCTCGTACCCTCTACAATTTCAATATCGACAACGCCGACGCGTATTGAGGCTCAATGACCTATCGCAACCCGCCGACGACGCCGCGCAAATCCGCGACCTTCGACGACTACACGCTTTCCGAGATCCGCCGCGCCGCGGCGACCGGCATCTATGATATCAGGGGCGCCGGCGCCAAGCGCAAGCTGCCGCATTTCGACGACCTTCTGTTCCTCGGCGCCTCGATCTCGCGCTACCCGCTCGAAGGCTATCGCGAGCGCTGCGACACCAGCGTCGTGCTCGGCTCGCGCTATGCGAAAAAACCGATCGAGCTGAAAATCCCGATCACCATTGCCGGTATGAGCTTCGGCTCGCTGTCCGGCCCGGCGAAGGAAGCGCTCGGCCGTGGCGCGACCCTGTCAGGCACCTCGACGACCACCGGCGACGGCGGCATGACCGAGGAAGAGCGCGGCCATTCAAAGACACTGGTCTACCAGTACCTACCGTCGCGCTACGGCATGAACCCGCGCGATCTGCGCCGCGCCGACGCGATCGAAGTGGTCGTCGGCCAGGGCGCCAAGCCCGGCGGCGGCGGCATGCTGCTCGGCCAGAAGATCTCCGACCGCGTCGCCGAAATGCGCACGCTGCCGAAAGGCATCGACCAGCGCTCAGCCTCGCGCCATCCCGACTGGACCGGGCCGGACGATCTCGAGATCAAGATCCTCGAACTGCGCGAGATCACCGACTGGGAGAAGCCCATCTACGTCAAGGTCGGCGGCGCGCGGCCCTATTACGATACGGCGCTTGCGGTGAAGTCGGGCGCCGATGTCGTCGTCGTCGACGGCATGCAGGGCGGCACCGCCGCAACCCAGGAAGTGTTCATCGAAAATGTCGGCCAGCCGACGCTTGCCTGCATCAGGCCGGCCGTGCAGGCGCTGCAGGATCTCGGCATGCACCGCAAGGTGCAGTTGATCGTCTCCGGCGGCATCCGCAACGGCGCCGACGTCGCCAAGGCGCTGGCGCTCGGCGTCGACGCGGTGTCGATCGGCACGGCAGCGCTTGTCGCGCTCGGCGACAACGACCCGCGCTGGGAAGCGGAATACAACGAACTCGGCACGACCGCCGGCGCCTATGACGACTGGCATGAGGGACGCGACCCGGCCGGCATCACCACGCAGGATCCCGAGCTAATGAAACGGGTCGATCCGATTGCGGCCGGACGACGGCTGGCGAATTATCTTAAGGTGATGACACTTGAGGCTCAGACAATCGCCCGCGCCTGCGGCAAGAACAGCCTGCACAATCTCGAGCCCGAGGATCTTGTGGCCTTGACGATCGAAGCCGCCGCCATGGCCGGCGTGCCGCTGGCCGGCACCAACTGGATACCGGGCAAGAACGGCTTCTAAAACAAACCAAATGCCAGTAAGCGAGGAACTATAATGGGGAACGATCTCGCCGCCTTCGCCAAGGAGAAGGGCGTCAAATATTTCATGATATCCTACACCGACCTGTTCGGTGGGCAGCGTGCCAAGCTGGTGCCGGCGCAGGCGATCGCCGACATGCAGCGGGACGGTGCCGGCTTTGCCGGCTTTGCCACCTGGCTCGACCTGACGCCGGCGCATCCCGACATGCTGGCCGTGCCGGATCCGGCCTCGGTGATCCAGTTGCCTTGGAAGCCCGAAGTCGCCTGGGTCGCCGCCAACTGCATCATGGACGACAAATCGGTCGAGCAGGCGCCGCGCAACACGCTGAAGCGACTGATTGCGGAGGCCGCTGGCGACGGCATGCACATCAAGACCGGCGTCGAGGCCGAGTTCTTCCTGATCTCGCCGGACGGCAAGACGATTTCCGACGAATACGACACGGCGTCGAAGCCCTGCTACGACCAGCAGGCGGTGATGCGCCGCTATGACGTCATCGCCGAGATCTGCGACCACATGCTGGCGCTCGGCTGGGGCGCCTACCAGAACGACCACGAGGACGCCAACGGCCAGTTCGAGATGAACTGGGCCTTCGACGATGCGCTGGCGACCGCCGACAAGCATTCCTTCTTCAAATTCATGGTGAAATCGGTCGCCGAAAAGCACGGCCTGCGCGCGACCTTCATGCCGAAACCGTTCCAGGGCCTGACCGGCAATGGCTGCCATGCCCACATCTCGGTGTGGGACAAGGACGGCAAGACAAATGTCTTCGCCGACAATGCCATGGAGCTCGGCCTGTCGGCAAAGGGCAGGAATTTCCTCGGCGGCATCATGAAACATGCTTCCGCGCTTGCCGCGATCACCAACCCGACTGTCAATTCCTACAAGCGCATCAACGCGCCGCGCACCATCTCCGGCGCCACCTGGGCGCCGAACACGGTGACCTGGACGGGCAACAACCGTACCCACATGGTGCGCGTGCCTGGTCCCGGCCGCTTCGAGCTGCGCCTGCCGGACGGCGCGGCAAACCCCTATCTGCTGCAGGCCGTCATCATCGCCGCCGGCCTCGACGGCGTCCGCTCCAAGGCCGATCCCGGCCGGCGCTACGACATCGACATGTACCAGTTCGGCCATACGGTCGAGGGCGCGCCGAAGCTGCCGCTCAACCTGCTCGACGCGCTGCGCGAGTTTGACAACGACAAATCGCTCAAGGCGGCGCTGGGTGAGGAATTCTCGTCGGCCTATCTAAAGCTCAAGCAGCAGGAATGGAATTCCTATGCTTCCCACTTCACCCAGTGGGAGCGCGACCACACGCTCGACATCTGATCCGGAATTGTTGCACGCCCGGCGCGAAACAGGTTCATGAAATACTCGATCTTCTCCCTCGCCCGGGCGGCATTTTCCGGCCACAAGAACTGGCAGCGCACCTGGCGCGACGCCAGCCCGAAGAGCCATTACGACGTGGTGATCATCGGTGGCGGCGGCCATGGCCTGGCGACGGCATGGTTCCTCGCCAGCGAATACGGCATCAGGAATGTCGCGGTGCTGGAAAAGGGCTGGATCGGCTCCGGCAATGCCGGCCGCAACACCACCATCATCCGCTCCAATTACGGGCTGCCCGGCAATACCGGCTTCTACGAGCTTTCGATGAAGCTGTGGGAGCGGATGGAGCAGGACCTCAACTACAACACCATGGTCAGCCAGCGCGGCGTCATCAACCTCTACCATTCCGACGCACAGCGCGACGCCTATGCGCGGCGCGGCAACACCATGCGCATCAACGGCATCGACGCCGAATTGCTCGACCTGGCGGCGGTCAGGAAGATGATGCCGTTCCTGAACTTCGACAATGCACGCTTTCCGGTGCAGGGCGGGCTTTTGCAACGACGCGGCGGCACGGCACGCCACGATGCCGTGGTCTGGGGCTACGCGCATGCAGCGAGCGCGCTCGGCGTCGACATCATCCAGAATTGCGAAGTGACCGGCTTTGTCCGCGACGGCAACGGCAAGGTGACCGGCGTCGAGACATCGCGCGGCAGGATCGGCGCCGGCAAGGTCGGCATGGCGGTTGCCGGCTCCTCGTCGCGCGTCGCGGCGATGGCCGGCATGCGGCTGCCGATCGAAAGCCATGTGCTGCAGGCATTCGTGTCGGAGGCGATCAAGCCGCTGATCCCCAATGTCATGACCTTCGGCGCCGGCCATTTCTACGTCAGCCAGTCCGACAAGGGCGGCCTGGTCTTCGGCGGCGATATAGACGGCTACAATTCCTACGCCCAGCGCGGCAATCTGCCTGTCATGGAAGACGTTTGCGAGGGCGGCATGGCGCTGATGCCGATGATCGGCCGGATACGGCTTCTGCGTCAGTGGGGCGGCATCATGGACATGTCGATGGACGGCTCGCCGATCATCGACAAGACGCCGGTCGACGGGCTCTATCTCAACGCCGGCTGGTGCTATGGCGGCTTCAAGGCGACGCCAGGTTCCGGCCTGGTCTTTGCCCATCTGCTGGCACGCGACGAGCCGCACAAGGAGGCGGCGCGCTTCCGCCTCGACCGCTTCCGGCGAGGTGCGATGATCGACGAAAAGGGCCAGGGCGCCCAACCGAACCTGCATTGAAGGCTGGCTGAAGAAGCATGCGCATTGTCTGTCCCTTCTGCGGCGAACGCGAACTCGGCGAGTTCACCTATCTGGGCGACGCCAAGCCGGCGCGTCCGACGGCCGGCGCCACCGAAGACGAGGTCTTCGACTACGTCTATCTGCGCGACAACGTCGCCGGGCCGATGAGTGAATACTGGTACCATGGCGGCGGCTGTCGGGCCTGGCTGAAGGTCGCCCGCAACACGCTGACGCATGAGATTTCCTCCGTCGAGCCGGCGGCGGGCGTTGGTGCCGCCAAGGTGGGCGCTTGATGGTTGGCCCTGCGCAGACACACCGGCTGGAGAGCGGCGGTCTCATCGATCGTTCCGCTCCGCTGGGCTTCCGCTTCGACGGCAAGAGCTATGCCGGCTTCCAGGGCGACACGCTCGCCTCGGCGCTGATCGCCAATGGCATCAAGCTGGTCGGCCGCTCGTTCAAATACCATCGGCCGCGCGGCATCCTGACCGCTGGATCCGAAGAGCCGAACGCGCTGGTCGAACTGCGCACGGGAGCGCGGCGCGAGCCGAACACCAAGGCGACCACAGCCGAACTTTATGACGGGCTCGAAGCGGCCAGCCAGAACCGCTGGCCGTCGCTGCGCCATGATCTGATGGCGGTCAACCAGCTGTTTGCGCCGATCTTCGTCGCCGGCTTCTACTACAAGACCTTCATGTGGCCGGCGAAATTCTGGGAAGCGGTCTACGAGCCGGCGATCCGCCGCGCCGCCGGCCTCGGACGCGCTGCCGGCGGCGCCGATCCCGACCATTACGACAAGGCGTGGGCGCATTGCGATGTGCTGATCGCCGGTTCCGGCCCGGCCGGGCTTGCGGCGGCATTGGCGGCCGGGCGCAGCGGCGCCCGCGTCATCCTGTGCGAGGAAGATTTTGCGTTCGGCGGCCGTCTGCTTGCCGACGGCGGCACGATCGACGGCGAGCCGGCAGCCGAATGGATTACGCGCACGCTGGGGGAACTCGCCGCGCTCCCCGATGTCCGCATCATGAACCGCACGACACTGTTCGGCGTCTATGATGGCGGCACCTATGGCGCCATCGAGCGGGTCAACGACCACCTGCCCTCGCCGCCCGAGCACCAGGTGCGCCAGCGACTGTGGCGGATCGTAGCCAGGCGTTGCGTCGTTGCCGCCGGCGCCATCGAGCGGCCGATCGTCTTTGCCGGCAACGACACGCCGGGCGTGATGATGGCTTCGGCGATGCGGACCTATGTCGCGCGCTACGCGGCGACGCCGGCAAGGCGGATCGCCCTGTTCACCAACAATGAGGACGGCTGGCGCACGGTCGAGACCGCGCTTGCCGCCGGTCTGCAGATCGCGGCGGTGATCGATGGACGCCCGGACGTCTCCGCCGCGCATCGCGCGCTTGCCGCCAAAGGCGGCTTTGCCGTGCTCAACGGCTCGGTCAGCGGGGTCGAGGGCGGCAAGGACGGCGTTAGGAAAATTGCGGTGGCGCTCACCGGCGGCGCACGCGCCGAGGTCGAGGCAGACGGACTTGCCGTCTCCGGCGGCTGGAATCCGGCGGTCGGGCTGACTTCCTACCATCGCGGCCGGCCGAAATGGCAGGACGATATTGCAGCCTTCGTGCCGGACGGCGCGCCACCCGGCATGGTGGCCGTCGGCGCCGCCAACGGCGCCTTCGGGCTGGGCGACTGCCTGCGCCAGGGATTTGCCGCGGGTGCTACGGCAGCGCAGAGCGCCGGACGAAGCGGCAATGCCGGCACATCGCCGGTCGCCGACGACGAAGCCTTTTCGCTGACGCCGCTCTGGCATGTGGCCGGCAAAGGGAAAGCCTTCGTCGATTACCAGCATGACGTGACCGCGTCCGACATCGAACTGGCGCAGCGCGAAGGCTTCGAGTCGGTCGAGCATCTCAAGCGCTATACGACGCTCGGCATGGCCACCGACCAGGGCAAGACCTCGAATGTCGCCGGCCTCGCCATTATGGCGGCGGTGTCAGGCAAGTCCATTCCCGAGACCGGTACGACGATCTACCGGCCGCCCTATGTGCCGGTCGCCATCGGCGCCTTCGCCGGCCATCATCGCGACGAGAATTTTCATGCGACGCGACTGACGCCGTCGCATCACTGGGCCGCCGAACAGGGCGCGGTGTTCGTCGACACCGGCCTGTGGAAGCGCGCGCAATGGTATCCGCGCGCCGGCGAAAAGGACTGGCTGGAATCGGTCACCCGCGAGGTCAAGGCGGTGCGCTCCGGCGTCGGCTTCTGCGACGTCTCGACACTCGGCAAGATCGACGTACACGGCCCGGATGCCGGCGCCTTCCTCGACCGCGTCTACATCAACACCTTCTCCAATCTTGCTGTCGGCAAAGCCCGCTACGGGCTGATGCTGCGCGAGGACGGCATCGTCTATGACGACGGCACGACGTCGCGGCTGGCCGAGGATCACTATTTCCTGACCACCACCACCGCCAAGGCCGGGCTGGTGATGCAGCATCTCGAATTCTGCCGGCAGGTGCTGTTTCCCGAGTTCGATGTGCAGTTGACCTCGGTCTCGGACCAGTGGGCGCAATTCTCGATCGCCGGGCCGAAGACGCGGGACCTGCTTCGCGAAATCGTCGATCCGGCGGAGGATTTGTCGAACGAGGGCTTTCCCTTTATGGGCGCGCGCGAAGTCGCGCTACGCGGCGGCATCAAAGCGCGGCTGTTCCGCATCTCGTTCTCCGGCGAGATGGCGTTCGAGATCTCGGTTCCGGCGCGTTACGGCGACGCGCTGGTGCGCAATTTGATGCTGGCCGGCAAGCCGTTCGGCGTGACGCCCTACGGCACCGAGGCACTCGGCGTCATGCGCATCGAAAAGGGGCATGTCGCCGGGCCGGAGCTGAACGGCACGACGACCGCCGCCGACCTTGGCTTCGGCAAGATGATGTCGACCAAGAAAGACTTCATCGGCCGCGTCATGGCGAGGCGCGAGGTGCTGGTTGCGCCGGACCGGCAGGTCGTGGTCGGCATCAAGCCGGTCGACAAGACACGCCGCCTGCGCTCCGGCGCGCATATCATGCCGAAGGGCAAGACACCCGGTCCCGATAACGACCAGGGCTACGTCACCTCGGTCTGCTTCTCGCCGACGCTCGACCAGTGGATTGGGTTGGCACTGGTTGAGCGCGGCCGCGAGCGCATCGGCGAGATCGTCCACGCGCACGACCCGCTGCGCGGCGAAGACTACGATGTCGAGCTGTGCAGTCCCGTCTTCTACGACCCGGATGGAGGGCGCCAGCGTGGCTGAGTTTTCCTGGATTAGCCGCAGTCCGCTGGAGAAGGCGCTTGTCGGCGGCGCCTATGGCGCGCGCGGCACGGCGGCGGGCGTATCGCTCACCGAGATCCGCAATTTCGACCTGATCCAGGTGATGGCGCGGCGCGGCAAAGCGGCAGAACTGGCGAAGGCTGCCGAAACCCGCTTCGGCGTTGCCGCCCCGGAAACGCCAAAGGCGGTCCGAGCTCCCGACGCTACGCTGATCTGGTCGGGACCGGATCAGTTCCTGGTCCTGTCCAATGGCGGCAAGCACACGATCGGACCGCTGAGCCAGGCGTTTGCGCAATCCGCCTCGCTGTCCGACCAGTCGCATGCCCGCGCGCTGATCAGCATTTCCGGAGAAAAGGCACGCGCGATGCTGGCCAAACTGTCGTCGCTGGACCTGCACCCGGCGGCGTTCCCGGCCGGCACCGCTGCCGCGACGTCGGTAGATCACACCAGCATCAATCTCTGGCGCGGCAATGACCGGCCGGACGGGCAGGCGGTGTTCAATCTTCTGGTATTTGCGACGTTTGCCGAAAGCCTGTGGCATACGATGCTCGATGCCGCCGCGGAGTATGGCGTCGAGATCCGGCATTCCGAGGAATTGGGGTAGCCTTGGCGCGTCTTCCCTTCTCCCCCTGGGGGAGACTATCGCATTCACACATCTGGGTTGCGCTTTGCGGCGAAGCTCGATTCTATTTCGGCCGGAAAAGCCGAAGGAGGGTTGAATGAC